>NZ_JBFHKV010001342.1:0-1981 GCF_041595215.1 Stieleria sp.
CGGAGAGCGACAACACGTTCTTGAGTGTGGCCGTCGCGTTTGAATCCCAGTCGGGTGATCTGCTGGCCGTGTATTCGGAGAACGACAACCGTTTTAGTTATCGCACCTGGGATAGCGGCGGGGGCTGGTCAGCCGCGACACAAGGCGTCGATCTGAAAGATGATGTGCGGACACTCACGCTGACCAGTCGTCCCGAAACCGATCAGATCATGCTGACCGCGCTCGATGCGGGTGGAGACCTGAACAATCCGCTGTGGGACGGATCGAGTTGGAGCGAACGCAATGAGGTCGAAAACAACACCGGCGAAACGACCGTCCAGCCGTTCTTGTTTTTGTGGGACCAAAACCCACCGGAATTCATGGCCGCCGCCAATGACACCGCGTTTTGGTTCAGCACCGACGGTGACGTGAATTCCAAAGGCGCCGCCGGCTTGAACGCCTGGACGGCCGGTGAAGTCGTTGCCCTGGGCGACCCCGACCTCGTATTGGAACCGGTCAGCGGGACGACCTCCGGCACCGCGACGTCGGTGTTCAATCTGGACACCTTCGGCGGCGACACCAAGATCGATGCCTTGCACTACGTCACGGCCGATCTCCAGGTCGGCAGTTCCAACTTCAATCTGCTCGAAGGCGACGTGCTGTTTTCGACCAGGGACAACGAAACGCTTGTCAGCACCAACACGCTGGCGATCACGATGAACGACATCATCGTGTTCCGTGCCGACACGGCGGGCGACTATTCCTCGGGCAGTTTCTATCTGCTGCTGGATGATCCTGTCGGCGCCGATGTGCGTGGGATCTCGCTGGTCGAACAGAACACGACCGTCGGGGACACCGTGCTTCAGGCCGGCGATTTCTTGCTGACCACCGATGCGACTGGACTGGATACCTCCTTGTTGTTGTTCGAAACGACCGATGTGGGTGCGGGAACGACCAGCGGCACGCTGCAGACGCTGCTGGACGGATCGGATACCAACGTCAATCTGTCCGAAATGATCAACGGGGTCGAACTCTATGAAACCGATGCCGTCATCGGTGGCCACACCATCCTGGCCGGGACCATCGTACTCTCGGTTGATCGCGATTCGGGCGTCGGCAGCAACGCGCTGGCGGTCAAAAAGCACGACATCATCGCGTTGTCGGTCACGCAGACGACGTTGGTTGCCGGCGCAGGCAATGGTGCCGCCACGGCATCGCTGCTGATGGACGGTTCGGACATCGGATTGACGTCCGGATCGGAGAAACTGACCGCCATTGCGGCGTTCCCCAACAATCAAACCCCGACCGACATCGCCCCCGACACCCCTTCGGTCAACGAATTCACCGATACCACCGGCGGCGTCAGCGTCGCCACCCTGACCACTACGGATGTCGATGCGGGCGAGACATTCACCTATTCGATCGTCGGCGGGGCCGACGCAGCGAACTTCTCCATCGGCGGCGTTTCCAGTGACGAACTGGTGCTGACCGATGGAATCCTGGACTACGAGACCAAGTCGTCCTACAGCGTGATTGTTCGCGTGACGGACTCCGCATCGAACTACTACGACGAAACGCTGACCGTCAACGTCAATGACCTGAACGATGCGCCGACGGTCGCGACCAACACCGGCACAACGGTTTTGGAAGGTTCCACCGGAACCGTCATCACGACGGCGATGCTCAACGAAGGTGACGTCGATGATAGCGGCGCCGGGCTGACCTACACCGTCACCGACGTGACCGACAACGGCACGCTGTACCTGGCCGGATTCGGCGCCTTGGGACTCAACGACACCTTCACCCAAGCCGACATCGATGCCGGAGACGTGACCTACGACCACGACGGCAGCGAAACGACCAGCGATGCGTTCAGTTTCTCACTGGCCGACGGTGGGGAAGACGGCGCGACACCGGCAACGGGAACGTTTAACGTCACCGTCACGACCGTCAACGACGCTCCGGTAGAAGCGTCGATCGAAGGCAGCACGCTGGCCTACAC
>NZ_JBFHKV010001343.1:0-1979 GCF_041595215.1 Stieleria sp.
ATGACAACAAGCGATCGCATGAGAGACCTTTCCTGGGACGGAATGGAGAGGAGGTCAGGAAGGATTCAGCAATCGTTGGTGTTTAGCCTTCAGGCGATTCCCGGTCGCTGCGACGCAGCGACAGTAAGCGGCTAAAGCCTGCACACCAACACTCATGCCCGTGCCATTCGGTTATTGGTACCTGACGTCTTTTCGGCTGCACCCTCAGTATAATCGTTGACAAAGCATTAGGACTTCTTCTTCGGAACCGATTTCTTTTTGGGGCCACCGGGGCGCTGCGGATCCGCGGCAGTCGAGAGACTGCCGAAAACGGCAAAGCCCGTCGCGGCGCAAGCGGCGATGCAGTGGCAAGTCGAGTTCATGGTTCTGATTTCGAGTGGTTTGGGCAGATGGGCCGGATCGCGGAGTCATGTGGAATGCGCTGAAAGCTACTCGAAACGCGCGCCGTGCGTTTCATCGTCATGCATGATAGCCGCCGCCGCGGGGGGCGGTTAAAGTGTTGCTCCCTCCCTGTGCATGAAAGCTGTACATTAAACCTGCGCATTGAACTCTGTGCTTTGACTTTGGCCTGTTCACCGATTCAGGCACGAACCGACTGTTTTACACTTTTGGGATCTCACCATGACGATTGCTCGACGTTTGTTCTGCGGCTTTGCCGCGTTGTCACTTTGTTTCATCGCATCGACTGCCTCGGCCGAGGACGGCAAGTGGGTGTCCTTGTTCGACGGCGAAACGCTCGACGGCTGGGAAAAGGTCGGCAACGAGAAGAGTGTTTGGAAAGTCGAAGACGGCGCGATCGCGGGCTCCGGACCGCCGTCGATGTTGGTCAACACGACTGGACCGTACAAGAATTTTCGCTATCGCGCCGAAATTAAAATCAACGACGGTGGAAACTCCGGGCTGTACTTCCGCACCACGCGAAAACCGGGATTCACCGATGGCTACGAAGCGCAGATCGACAGCACCCACACCGATCCGATTCGCACCGGATCGATCTACGGGATGTGCCACGTCTACAAGCAGCACGTCAAACCGGGGACTTGGTTCACGTATGACTTGGAAGTTCGCGACGACGTCTGGCGCGGACGCAACATGACACGGATCAAAGTCACCGTCGATGGAAACGAATTGTACGAGTACCTGGATTTTGATCTGACCTTCAAAGAAGGCCACTTTGCGTTCCAGCAACACGACCCGGGCAGCAAGGTCCACATCCGGAAAGTCGAAGTGATGGAACTGCCGTAGGACCATCTTTGATCCCAAGCTCCACCTGGGGACACACTGTTTTGGAAGCCGCCCGCCAGCAGAGCTGGCGAGGGTGGCAAGCAGGATGCTTACCCCACTTTAGCCCTCAACTTACCTTCAGCCATGCGCCCCATCGTCCAAATCTCTCTTGACTTGACCAACATCGACGAAGCACTCGAAACGGCTCATCTGGCCATGCGGGCCGGGGTGGATTGGTTGGAAGCCGGCACGCCGCTGATCTTGGCCGAAGGGTTGCACGGGGTGCGGGCGTTGCGGGAGGCGTTTCCCGAGACGCCGATCGTGGCGGATCTGAAAACGATGGACGGCGGCTACTTGGAAGCCGAGATGATGGCCAAGGCCGGTGCGACGCACGTGGTCGTGATGGCTCGCGCCCACGAAGAAACCATTCGTTGCGTCGTCAAAGCCGGTGCGGACTTTGGCTGCAAGGTGATGGGCGACAACATGGTTTGCGAAGACATGGTTGCCGGGGCGAAGTGGCTCGAAGACCTCGGCTGTGACTTTGTGATCCATCACATCGGTTACGATGAGCGACGCGGCATCGCGGCCCGAGGGCTGCGGATGCCGAGCCCGCTGGACCAGCTTCGTGAGGTGGTCGGCGCGGTCAAGATTCCCGTCCAGGCCGTCGGCGGACTGTCACTCGAACAAGCCATCGAATGTCCCAAGTACGGGGCGCCACTGGTCGTCTTGGGTGCCCCGCTGACGATCGACGCCGA
>NZ_JBFHKV010001344.1:0-1978 GCF_041595215.1 Stieleria sp.
CTCGACGCCGGGGACCTACTACGTCTGGGTCCGCGCCCATTCGACCGGATCCGAAGACAACGGTCTGCACGTCGGCATCGATGGCACTTGGCCCGAAAGCGGCCAGCGGTTGCAGTGGTGCGAAGGCAAACAGACATGGCGTTGGGAAAGCAAACAACGCACGGAGAAACAACATTGCGGAGAACCGTACAAGATCTTTTTGGAAATCAACGAACCCGGCGAGCACGTCATTCATTTTTCGATGCGCGAAGACGGTTTCGAATTCGACAAGTTCTTGATGACGACCGAGCGAGAATTCCCCCGCCCCAGCGGCGCCGGTCCCCAACCGCGCGTCAAACGTGGAACGCTGCCCAAAGCATTCCCCATGGTTGCCGCCCCCCGCAGTGACACCGCGTCAACCACCACGGCGCCGACAGCACCAGCGTCATCTGCCAGTGGTGACCGGGCGTCGTTGAAATTGACCGCCGCCGAGTTCGCCGAAGGCAACAAGTCGGGCTACTACCTGGACCAGGGCAAATGGCTGGCGATCAACCCCGATCAACACAAACGAGCATCGACCGCCAAAACCTTTCCGTTCCCCACCGGACGATACAACGTCACGCTGGAAACGGTCGGTGAAAACGATGGCCAATCCAGCTACGAGGTGTCGGTCGATGAGACGAAGATCGGCCAGTACACCAACCCGCTGGCCGATGCGATGTACAAGGAAGGCAAAGCGTTTCACAAGACGTGGAAAAACGTGCCGATCACCGAAGGCGCCATGATCGGCGTTTCCTCCACGATCGGCAGCAAGGACGGACAAGAATTCAGCCGCGCCCGCTGGGCGGCCGTCGCCTTCACCGCCGCCGATGCCGCGACCGCTCAGTCGATCGCGCCGGTCCTGGCGAACCAGGCGGCACAACCGCAACACGTCGCCACGGGCAATTCCAAATCCAGCCCCACCAAACCCTCCAGCGACCGACCGCTGCAACTGCCACGCGGCAAAAACGGTGACGGCAGCGTCAACGTGTCCGGTGAATTGAAGCAGTGGCACAAGGTCACGCTGGACGTGAACGGCCCCTACGCCCACGAAAAAGACAACCAGCCCAATCCGTTCACCGACTATCGCATGACGGTCCAGCTGAAACACTCCGGCGGAACCCAATACACTGTGCCTGGCTACTTCGCCGCCGATGGCAACGCCGGCAACACCTCCGCAGAATCAGGAACAACGTGGCGCGCCCATTTCGCTCCCGATCAAACCGGCCAGTGGACCTACACCGTTTCCTTTCATCAGGGCGAACTGGCGGCACTGGATTCCAACGTCTCCTCCGAGCCGGTGGCTCCCTTTGACGGGATCAGCGGGACATTCACCATCGCCGAAAGCGACAAGTCGGGCCGCGACCTGCGTGGCCAGGGCCGATTGACGTACGTCGGCAAACACTACCTGCAATTCGCAGGATCAAAAAAGTACTCTTTGAAAGTCGGTGCCGACGCGCCGGAAACCCTGCTCGCCTACGCCGACTTTGACAACACGATTGCCGGCAACCCCAAGAAAGCTCCCGTGAAAACCTGGGCGCCGCACGTGCAAGACTGGAAACCGGGCGACCCGACCTGGGGCAACGGCAAGGGCAAAGGCTTGATCGGCGCGGTCAATTACCTGTCCGGCAAGGGCTGCAATGCGTTTTCGTTTCTGAGCTACACCGCCGGAGGTGACGGGGACAACGTCTGGCCCTTCATCCAACGCGAAGACATATTGCACTACGATTGCAGCAAGCTGGATCAGTGGGGAACCGTGTTCGATCACGGGACCGCCAAAGGCATGTACCTGCACTTCAAACTACAGGAAACCGAAAACGACGATCACAACAAGCACAAGGCGTCTGGCGGTGTTCCGGAAAGTCTCGACGGGGGCGATCTTGGCGCGCAACGCAAACTGTACTGCCGCGAATTGATCGCCCGCTACGGTCACAACCTGGCGCTCAACTGGAACCTGGGC
>NZ_JBFHKV010001345.1:0-1971 GCF_041595215.1 Stieleria sp.
AAAAACCATTATCGTGGTGACTGGTAAGCTCGATTCGCCCATAGCGACCTCGTCTTCCGGTCGTTCGTTCAATTCATACGTTCCATCGCGGTGAGCAGATGAAATTCTCTTGGATCAACATGACCGCTGCTTCTCTTTTGGCGGGCACGCTCCTGTTCGTCGGATGTGGTCCTTCCACCGAGCCGACGGGGCCGGAAGAGGGATCGGTACAAGCGTATCTGGATGCGAATCCAGAAGCGGCGGCGCGCATCGATGAAGATGTCGACGAGGGCGAAGACGACGGAACGGGCGAGTAGATCGTTGAGAAAAAATTCGCGGATGATGACGCACATGCGTCTTGGTTCTTATAGCGGTGCGTAGGACGTCGTGATGACAGACTTCGCACCTCGGTTTCTTATTCGTTCTTGTTGCGGGAGAAGTCAGATGCGAAGAAATTCCAGACGAGCATTCACGCTGGTCGAATTGCTGGTGGTCATCGCGATCATCGGCATCTTGGTGGGGTTGCTGCTGCCGGCAGTTCAGGCGGCTCGTGAAGCCGCTCGCCGGATGAGTTGCAGTAACAACTTCAAACAAATCGGCTTGGCATTTCACAATTACCACTCGACCTACAAAAACTTGCCGCGAAACCGTGGGGGCACTTATCGCTACGGCAACAACACCCAGGCCCGGACGCCGGTTCCGCCGGGATCCCCCTACGGCGGAAACAACTTTTTCAACCTGAGCGCGCTCGTCGGCATTTTACCTTTCGTCGAGCAACAGGCCTTGTGGGATCAAATCAGCAACCCGTTTGCCGTCAAAGAACCGGCATCGGCGCAGGGGCTGTTCTTTAGCGCGATGGGTCCCCAAGTCGCCATGAGTCTGGCCGAACATGGTCGGTTTCAATACGATCCCTGGCTGACCAACATCCCCTCGTATCGATGCCCCAGTGATCCCGGAGTCGGCTTTCCGGGTCAAGGACGCACCAACTATGGCGTCGCGCTGGGGGATTCGATTCAGTTCCAAAACAATGGCGGACGCAATCAAACCGGCGTGGTCGCGCGGACGCGGATGACACGCATGCGTTCGACGACACGCGGGATGTTTGTGCCCCGCGAGGAGACTCGATTCCGTGATGTGCTCGATGGCCTGTCCAACACGATCATGGGCGGTGAACTCAACACGGACCTCGGTGACAATCAGATCACCACGCGGGTGGCCGAGGCCCGCGGAATCCTGAACGATCCCAGTCTGTGTGCCGCCCAAATCGATCCGGATCGACCCAAGTTCTGGGCCCCCGGAACCGACTTCGCCAGCAACAACCCCGAAGTCCAACGGGGCTTCAAATGGATGAACGGGATGGCCGTCAATGTCGGCATCACTTCGATCCTGCCGCCGAACCGTGAAATCTGCAGCAACGGCAACAACACGTTCACCATCGGCATCTACGGACCGAGCAGTCGCCATCAGGGCGGCGCCCATATCCTGATGGGGGATGGTGCCGTCGTCTTCATCACCGATTCGATCGAATCGGGCGATACCACCGCAGGCAACGTGAAATGGAACGGCACCGGGGTCCAGGCACCGGGGATGCCCAGTCCCTACGGGTTGTGGGGCGCCCTTGGAACCCGTGCCGGCGGTGAAACGATCGAGGAGCAACTCAACCAATAGTGCTGCTTGATCGGAGAAAAACTCCCCTTGTTTTCCCACGTCACCCTGCTGGCAGGGAGGGCGGAGAAAATCGAGGGGAGGTCGAACCGTAGCGATGGAGCGATGCGGAAACGTTGAAGCGATGTTTGCGTCGTCGGTAGCGGAAGCTGTTTCGGGAGATGTTGGCTACACTAGTATTCCGTGTCACCTTGCGTTTCGGGTAGGCGGTAGTGGACGAGGCGACGAGTCCTCTGTAGTGGACGAGGCGACGAGCCCTCTGTAGTGGACGAGGCGACGAGTCCTCTGTAGTGGGCGAGGCGACGAGTCCTCTGCAGTGGACGAGGC
>NZ_JBFHKV010001346.1:0-1962 GCF_041595215.1 Stieleria sp.
CGCAGTGCCAGCTCTTGAAACAGCTCCTCGGCAATTTGTTCGTTGCCGGTGACGGCGAGCAAATAGCGCCACGCCGCCCCGCAGTAGCGGTCGACCAGGGCGTGGCGCGCCGATGTTGCGGACGTGTCGTCACCGGCGTGCGCCTTGCGGATCAAACTCCAACGGGTCGCGATGTCGCGGATTCGTGTCGGGTTGTCACGGTCCATGGAATCCCACCTGGTTCGTCCAACGCAGCTGCGCAGGACAACACGCTAAAACTCGATCGGTTCGGATCCGGCACTTGTCAGCAGTTTCTTAAACGTTTCGGGGTCGATCGAATTGGCAATAAACCTAACTGCGCCATCGCCCATCAGCACGTGAAACCCTCCCGGCCGGTTGCCACCCGTTTTGGCCAGCGGGTCGGCAAGGTCAAATTCCATGTCGACCGGTTTGGTCCACGGCACCGCCGCCTCCCGACTGCTTTCGATCACCATGATCGTATTGGACAGGCCATCGATCACGTCACGGAACGCGGTTGGGCCGGAATCATGGAACAACAACCCGTCACCGTGGGGAACCTGAAACACGGTATGTCCCGGTGGCACGATCGCACTGGGATCGGCGTAGACGCTCGGCATCTGATCCAGCAGGGGCCGGTTGTGGGGACTATCCCAGGGCTCATCGAGATGGAACTGCTCATAAAGTTGCTGCTGTTCAATGAAGGGCAGGATGGCGACGCGCCAACTGAGCAGGGGCTTGCCGTTTTCGTCTCGGATCGCGCGATCGGGAAGCTTTCGGAACGCGGAGTGATAGTTATGCATCGCCAAACCGATCTGCTTCAGCTCGTTGCTGGCTTGCATCCGTCGCGCCGCTTCACGTGAGGCTTGGACGGCGGGCAACAGCAACCCGACCAGCACGCCGGTGGTACCCACGTTGCCGGAAAGTTTCATCGTGACGATTTTCTCCCTGCGTTCAGGACGAAGCATCGCGGAGATTTCGGTGCCCAAACGTTCGATGTACTTTGCCATCGCCTGATTGACCGGATCGTCGCCTCGGACGTTGTTCATCATTTCGGATGTTGCCATCATGCGTCCGAAATCGATCGCCTGATTCAGCGTTTCCTCCAGCTTGGCCGCGGAATCTTCGTCGCGTCCGATCGCCGAGATCATCAACGATCCGGACATCGGTGCGTAGTCCATGTTGACGTACAACGCATCGGCCAGTTCGCCGATCTCCGTCAGCCCCTTGAGCTGCGGCGGCAATTGCCCGGCATTTTGTTGCAGCATGCCGGTCACCAGAGGGCGGATCTGCTGCATGCCGGCGACCAGCGTCACGCCATCTCGACGCGGAATCCGTGAAACCAGAGTTGGCACTTGGCCGGTTCCACCTTCACCGGCGGCAAGCATTTTCGTCAGGTAGCCGCCGCTGCCGACCAGAATCGTGCGTGGCCCGGCTTGATGAAGCCGAACGATCGGCGGACGTCGGCTTTCGTAGACCTCGAGTCCGTCGACTTCTTTCGCTTCAAATTCGTTCAGAATCATCGGGTTCAGTTGGCCGATGGCGGTGTCCACGTTCAGCTCAAACACCGCGCCGGCCTGCGGGCCCATCGGGCCGGGCATGCCGACGATGACTTTAATGTCGTCGATATTCAGCGGGTCGACGCCGACATACTGCATGCCCGCGGCTTGCGCGACTTCGATCGGTGCCAATTTCCACTCCGGAGAGGTCAGCATTTGACGCGGAGAGAGGAATCCGGCGGCGACCGCATCATCGGGGATGTACTGATTGGAAAGCTTTTCGGCGGTTTGCGCCGATGAAGTCGACGGCAGCAACGAAACCGTCCAACACAGCCAACAGGCTGTGATCGAGCACAAAGTCTTGCGGGATCTCATGGTTGTCTCCGAACAGGGGGAATTGGGCTTACGCAATTCTAACGAATTTCGTGTCAGCCATTCGTCGGAGGAACGATCAATCCGATCCAGA
>NZ_JBFHKV010001347.1:0-1961 GCF_041595215.1 Stieleria sp.
ATTTCAGCAGCCTACCATTGATCCGGCGGACCACTCCCGGACCTTCATACACCAGCGCAGTCAACAACTGAACCAGCGATGCGCCCGCGCGTAGTTTGCGATAGGCATCCTCGGCGGTCACCACTCCGCCCGCGGCGATGATCCGATAACGCCGGCGATCCATTTTCCGGTACAGGCTGACGATCCGCCCGTCCATCCATTCCCTTGTCGGCATGCCCGATATCGCGCCGGGCCAATCGTTCCAAATCTCGCGCGGCGTCGACAAACCCGACCGCCGCCGCGACGACAAATTGAACATGAACCCGGCAACCGAATCGAAGCCATCAACGGTCTGCAAGATCCGATCGATCGCTGCATCGTCCCAGTCCGGCGAGAGTTTCAGAAACAGGGGGACGTCGATGGAAATCGATGCCAGCCGCTCAAGTAACTCGCGGAGGTGTCCCGGCGTGTCAAAAAATGCTCGGCCATCGGAAGTGTTGGGACAGCTCAGATTCAGCATGAAATACGACGCACACGCCCGCAGCGTTTCGGCCGCGGTGACGTAGTCCTGAAGGATCTCATCGGGACTCAACGCGCCCGAACACTCGCCATGATTGGTGTTGACCAAGTTGATCCCCAATGGAGTGCTGATCGACTGGCCTTGCAATCGTTTCGCGACCGCGGCGGCACCGTCGTTGGGTAATCCGTAATGAACGCAGATCGCGTGATCGATCGGCAATCGCCATAAACGCGGTTTGGCGTTTCCCGCCGAGGGCATCGCCGAAACCGATCCAATTTCGAGGTGGCCGAACCCCAAGGACGCCATCGCCGCGACCGCGCGTCCCGATTTGTCGTACCCCGCGGCCAGACCGAGCGGATTTTCGAAAGAGATTCCGGCGACCTGGATGTTTAGCCGCGAATCTTCGACGCGATGCATCCGTGACGCACAGCGAAGCAGACCGGGAATTCGCGTGGCCACCGCCCCCCAGGCGATCGCCTGATCGTGCGCCCACTCCGGATCAAAGCGAAACAACAGTGGACGAAGGAGACGTTGATAGATCATGGGGCGATCAGCGACCGTGGTTCACGGCGCCGCTTCCAAGACCTCTGGACTGAGTGAAAGGGCACTGCCGGTGTGTCATTCTAACCGCCGATCTCAAGCGTAAAATGGCCTGCAGGTGGAAAACGGTCGAACCATCGCCTGGGATCACCGATCCTGCGATCCGCCGGTCGTACTTGGCATGCTCAACTGTTAGCATGTCGTGGACCGGGTTTCCTTTCCTCGGCAACTTCCCACCGCTAACGATCCATGAACGCTTCCCAACGACTCTTCGATCGATTCGACAAAGCCGGCCCGTCATGGCTGCCGATCATCGTGCTGTCGCTGATCGGCTTGATTGCCACCATTGCCTGCGTGCACTCGATCGCCGGTCTGGGTGAATAACCCCAAGCCCACGTTCATCGACCCACCAAGAATACTGTCATGAATGACCCCAACCAAGTCGCATTGGATGCCTTGCTCCAAGCCGTTCGTTTGGCACCTGAGAACATTGCGTTGGCGGACCACCTCGCCAAAACGCTGCTGCAAATGTCGCGGGCTGAGGAAGCCGCCCAGGTCTATCGAGATGCGCTCCATCATCACCCCGGCAACACCCAACTGCAACTCGGGCTCGCCGACAGCTACCGACGCGCCAATCGGCTTTCGCACGCACTGGCAATCCTTGAAACATTGGTCGCCGAAAAAAATCCGCCGGCCGAAGCGTTGTTGCTGCACGCCCGCGTGCTCCATGGCCAGGGCGAAACTCGATCGGCGATCAATCAATACAAAGACGCGATCGACGCCGACCCCGATCTGTCCGATGCGGCGTTCGAAAGCCTGCTCGGCCTGAACTTCGAATCCGAGTCCGACGAGTCCGCCCAGCGGACACCGGCCAGCTGGCTGGAAGACGTTGACGAAGCGGGGTTTGACCACCAGGACATCG
>NZ_JBFHKV010001348.1:0-1960 GCF_041595215.1 Stieleria sp.
CTATGCCGCATTGGAGCGAGGCACCGGAGTCCGCAAGGACGACCCGCGTAGTGACGTCTTCTTCGCCGGCAACATGCTCTTTCACATGCTGGCCGGTGAGCCGGCGCTGACCGAAACACGCGACCGGCTTGCCCGTCTGAATGTGTCGCGGTTTCAAGAAATCAAACCGATCAGCCAGTACGTTCCCGACATCCCGGGGGTCGTCACCCAGCTGCTCGGTAAGATGATGGAGTTCAATCCACAGCAGAGAATCCAATCGTCAGCCGCGCTGCAGGCCGAGATCCGCAAGGTGATGGACATCCTGGAAAAGGGGCCGAGCAAATCGAGTGCGGACGGGGCAACGCCCGGCGCCGGTGAACATTACGACGATGACGATGCGCCGACCGATGAGGGCGAAGGTTACGTGGTGATGTTGGTCGAATCCAAGGCGGCGCTACAGAATGCGATCCGCGAACGGCTCAAGTCGCGCGGCTACCGTGTGCTGATCACGCAGGACCCCAATCGTGCGTTGTCGCGTTTCGAACCCGGCGACGACCCCCCGGCGGACTGTGTGATTTTCAGCGCCGCGGAGTTAGGGGCGTTGGCGCTGGAGGCTTACAACAGATTCGCCAGCGATGAACACACCAGCGAAATCCCTGCGATTCTGTTGGTGGACCGACGTCAGGCACGCATCATTTCGGAAGCCCGCCGCGGTCCCCGTCGGCAACTGTTGGCGTTGCCGTTGAAAGTCAGGGAGCTCCGGGCGGGATTAATCAAAGTGCTCGCCGGCACCCAACGTCGCCCGGCGGGCACGTATTAGGCGTCTTTCTCGACCCAGACCGGTTCGGGCTGGATCGTGTCTGCAACGGGCGATCCCTGGTCCTTTCGTCCGCTGCCTTCCAGACGGCTGATCAATTTGACACTCATGTCATGATCGCACTGGATTTGACAGCTAAGTCGAACGCCCTCGTCGCTGATTTCTCGCGCGGCGAGGGTGTCCCGTTCTGCCGCCGTCATTTTTGGGGGTTCGCCGTCGGTGAACTGGACCCGACAGGTGGTGCATCTCGCCATTCCCCCACAAGCGTGTAATTGATCCGTCCCCGCGTCTTCGACGAGTGCTTGGACCAATCGTTTTCCCTCGGCGACTTCAAAAGAACCCACACCCTCGACAGTTAATTTCGGCATTCGTTTCCACTCGTTGAAAGTTTATGAAGAATCTTGGTCTGAACCGGCATTCGGGCCGCGGTTGGCATCGCAACCGAGCAGCCTAGCGGTAGAATAGCGGGTTGGCCAACGTTTTTAAAAGTCGCACAGCAGAGATTACCGGCCAGGACAGAGATCACCGGCCTGGACAGCGGCAGATCGAAAAAAGGAACCTAGTTTGAGTATGGAATTGATCACGGAGAATTTGCCGGCAGCGTTTGGATTGTTGCTCGGCGAAGCCGTTTCGCGGCTGGTGGACGATCACGATCAATCGCTGGACAAGCGGGCGGCGATGCTGCGAGTCGAGACGCCCAAATTTTCTCAAAGCGACGGCAAGATGTGCTTTGAGTTTCGGATGCGTCCCGGACGAAAACTTCCTTATCTGGTGAACTTGGAAATCGAACCGGACGTGGACGAGGACGACGGCGACGCGATCGAGTCGCCGTTGGACCTGTCGCTTCGCGCTTCGGTGACCTGCGCCTGTGCCGAATACGAACGCGCCGAATCGCGGATGAATGGACGGGGCCGATGCAGTTGCACCCTGGCGGTCGCCTGGTGGGTGCACGAGCAAATCTCCCGACGCAACAGCGAAGAGGTGCTGCTGTTCTTAAGCGACTTGAAAACCGACACCGTCGCTGCCGGCCGTGACGTGGTCAGCCAACTGCTGAAACTGACCGACGAAGCGCACGCAAAAGAAGAAGACACGTCGACGCGGGTGCAATGGCGGATCAAGATTTCGAACAACCAACTGTACGGCCCGGTCAGCATCAATCCGTTC
>NZ_JBFHKV010001349.1:0-1957 GCF_041595215.1 Stieleria sp.
ACCTGACGGCATTGGCCGGTCGGCCGACCCAGCACATCCGGGTCTTTAGCGACTACCTGGATGACAACTGGCCAAACGATGTACCCGATCCCTACTACGGCGAAGCAGAAGGGTTCGATGAAGTGTTGGACATGCTCGAAGAGGGCTGCCCGATCATCTTGCAGACGCTAGCGGGCGAAGCCATCTTCGACGACGGCTTCGTCGAGTGACGGCATGCCATCGAAGACTTCAAAGTCATAGCGTGCCCGATAGGTCTGGCCCGGGCCGATATCAAACGCACCGACGACGCACGGCGAGATGCTGAAATACGGCTTCGTCGGATGCAGTCGAACCGGATCGGGATAACGCTCATTGAGCGGTGATGGAGTGACTCGGACACCGGCAATGTGGTTCTGACCCTGCGTCTGGTCCACGATTCCGAACAGCGCGGCCCATTCGGGACGGCTGTGGTTGCCGAGTCGACGATCATGGCCTTCGCTGGTGAGAAACCGATGCCGCGTCAATTCCAACGGGGGCGCGTCGGCCTGCGGTTGTTTCACGAATGCGGCCAGGGCTTTAGCCGATGGACCGGAAAACCAAGCGTTGTTGCCGCGAAATCCGATTCCGCCGTAGTGATACTCGTTGATCGTTAGCGGGTGCTCGGTGATGTTGGTTTGTTCGGTCGAAAACTGGATCAGATAACGAGTCGTTTTTTGATCCGCGCCGGAATCGTTTTCGCCGCTCACTCCGGTGCTCACCCCGGTCACGCTGACCGTCCAGACGTCGTCCAGAATCGCTTCACGCACTCCCTGGTCATCGATGGCATAGTGTCTGACCGCGACGGAAAACTCGGTGCTTTCGCCTTCGTCGCCGACCGCAATCACTCGATCGTGAAGCACCACGCCGAGCTGCTTGAGTTGATTCCAGAAATCCACCTTCTTGCCACGAAAACTGGTGTCCGTCCACGCGGCGAACAACCCGTGTTGATGCGGATGATCGGCGGCAAAGTCACCGCTGACCATTCGACCGGCCGGCGAATAGATCGGGTGAATGTAGCCGCTGCGTTGGTACGTCGGATCGATCCCTTCGGGCGCCTTGGGTGCAGCGATGTTGTATCGCAAGACCTCGGATCGACCGCAATAAACGATCACGTGATCCTTGGATTGCACACAGCGAAACAACTGTTTCGGAGGCGGTCCGGTATCGCTCTGTGCTGGCGCCGCATCCTGGGACTGCGCTCCGTCAGACGCGATCAGCGAGGACAGGAACACGGCGGTGAGGGAGAGACGACGCCAAAATGATGAATTCAACATTGCCGGACCAGAGCTCGTCGGAGGAAAGAACCACCGGACGATTGTAGCAAACGCCGCAGTCACAAGCGTCCGGCTAAACGACTCGGTAGGCCTGCTTGGTGCGTCGCCGCGCGACGCCGGTCTCCAACGCCGATTGGGCGACGGCTTTGGCCACCTCGCCACAAACACGACGATCAAAGACGCTGGGAATGACGTAGTGGTTGGTCAGATTTTCCGGCGAGATCACGTCGGCGATCGCGTCGGCGGCGGCCAGCTTCATCGCGTCGTTGATGGCACTGGCACGAACGTCCAAGACGCCGCGAAATAGACCGGGAAAACATAGCACGTTGTTGATCTGATTGGCATAGTCACTGCGTCCGGTCGCGACGATTTGCACGTGCTCGTCGGCGACCTTGGGGTCGATCTCCGGGTTCGGATTGGCCAGCGCAAACACCACGGCATCTTTTCCCATCGAAGCGACATCGTCACCGGTCAGCACATTGGCGACACTGACTCCCACGAATACATCCTTGCCCCGGATCACGTCCGAGAGCGTCCCGGATTGTCCGTCTTGATTGGTGTGTTCGGACAGCCAAACCTTGATCGAGTTATGAGCGATGTCGGTGCGTCCCTTGTGGATCGCGCCTTTGCTGTCACAGACGACGATGTCCGTGACGCCGGCTTGC
>NZ_JBFHKV010001350.1:0-1951 GCF_041595215.1 Stieleria sp.
GCACAGCGGATGGGCGGCCACGAGCAACACGAAAGCGAGAAACCGTAGCTTGATGAGGTCATGCATCGGAGGTGGGATCGATTTGGACCGAAAGGGCGGGTGGGACGGCAAACGAGGGCGAGTTCACGAGTGAGTCTACGCCCCTTGGTGGGCACTCGCCAGTCTATCTTAGCGACACATTGAATCACGTGGGTGGGAAAGCAGGCGACGCCGATTACTTGGGCGGGAAGGGTCCTGGAGGTTCGGAGGTCGCGCACCCCGGATCGGTGTGCCGATTGATGGGTCAAAAAATGGATGGGTCAAAAAATAGGAACCCTCGACCGATCCGGTCGTCACCACCCCATTTTTTGACCACCCCGCTCCATCCCGCCTAAACGTATTCGGCACGCCAACGCCATGCGTCCTCATTCCGGAAACCACTGACCTCGTGCATGCGATCGAGTCGAGCGAATTCTGTTGCGAAATTGGCCGTCTAGTTGAGAACGCTCCCTGGTCAACTTATGATGCATCCAGGCACCGCCTTCGAATCTCTCCCAGCTCTCCCACCCGATCGCTCTGGATCACCTACTGATGCGCACCGTCGTCGCCGTTCTCATCGTGGCCGGTTTCACCGTCACGTCATTCGCTTCCAATTGGCCGGAATTCCGAGGGCCATCGGGAGACGGTCATGCCGCTGACGCCAAGTTGCCCGTGGCGATCGACGAGTCGGTGGTCAAATGGAAAACACCGATCCACGGCAAAGGCTGGTCTTCGCCGGTGGTTTGGGACGACCAGATCTGGCTGACGACGGCGACCGAAGACGGGACGCGGATGTCGGTGATCTGTGTCGATCGCAACAGCGGCAAGATCCTGCACGACAAGGTGCTGCTGGAAAACGAATCGCCCGCGTTCTGCCACCCGATGAACAGCTATGCGACGCCGACGCCGGTGATCGAAGCCGGCCGGGTCTACATCCACTTCGGCAGCTACCTGACGGCCTGCTTGGATACGTCCAATGCGGACGTCATCTGGAAACGCGAAGACCTGGAATGTGATCACCACCGCGGCCCCGCATCGTCGCCGATATTGCATGACGGCAAGTTATTCATCGCCTATGACGGATACGACGTTCAATATGTCGTGGCACTCGATAAAGAAACCGGCGAGACGATCTGGAAAACCAAACGCGAGATCGACTATGGCACCAACGACGGTGACCGGATGAAAGCCTACTGCACCGGCCAGGTCATCACCGTCAACGGCCAAGAACAATTGGTCTACCCCAGTGCCGTCGCGACGATCTCCTACGATCCATCCAACGGCCAACCCCTTTGGACCGCCTACCACGAAGGCATGAACGCGTCGGCCCGGCCGCTGTACGGCGAAGGGTTGGTGTTTATCACCAACGGAATGGGGTCCATGATCGCGGTCAGCCCCGATGGGAAAGGAGATGTGACGGGGACACACATCGCATGGTCGGCTACCAAGAGCGTCGCCAAGAAATCGTCCCAGTTGCTCGTCGACGGCTTGCTGTACATGAACAGCGACGACGGCGTGATCTCGGCACGCGATCCGAAGACCGGGGATGTCCTCTGGCAAGAACGGGCCGGTGGATCCTTCGCCGCCTCACCGATCTATGCCGATGGCCGGATCTACGCCTTCAGCACCGAAGGGGACATCCTGACGTTCAAACCCGGCGAGACCTACCAGGAACTGGCAAAGACGACACTCGGCGACGGATTCATGGCCTCACCAGCGGTCGTCGGAAACCAATTGATCCTCCGCAGCAAATCCGTTTTGTACCTCATCGAGCAGTAGCGTCGTGCTTCATGCCAACAGGCCGGAGTAGCGGCAGGTTGGACGTGTTACCGGCCGAAAAATTGATTGGTCAAAAAATTGATTGGTCAAAAAATTGATTGGTCAAAAAATTGATTGGTCAAAAAATTGATTGGTCAAAAAATTGATTAGTCAA
>NZ_JBFHKV010001351.1:0-1948 GCF_041595215.1 Stieleria sp.
CCGTTGGGCGCCGAGAAACCCGCCTGGGACGTTTTCTCAGCCATCGGAACCGAACGCGAGGCGGAGATGATCCGCCGTTACCAGTCGGAGTGGGAAGGGGACGTGGGGGAGTGAGAGTTGGTGTGCAGGCTTTAGCCGCCCCGTCTTGCTGCTTCGCAGCGCGTGGGGATGCGCCTAAAGGCTGGACACCAACGGTTGCTGGTGTGCAGGCTTTAGCCGCCCGGTTTCGCTGCGGAGCAGCGAAACCGACAGCGAACAGACGTTAGACGTCGGGGAACTCGATTTTGATGACTTTCAGCGTCATCATGCCGGCGGGGACTTCGATCTTGGCAATTTCGCCGACCTTTTTCCCGATCAGACCTTTGCCGATCGGGCTGGTGACCAGGATCTTGCCGGACTTGTAATCGTCTTCTCCGGCGCCGACGAACGTGAATTCCTCTTCCATGCCGTCGTCCTGGTCTTCGACCGTGACGGTGCATCCGAAGACGACTTCGTCGCGGGGCAGTTCCGACATGTCGACGATCGTGGCACGGGCGAGTTTGTCTTTGAGCAGGTTGATCCGCGCTTGGACCTTGCCTTGATTCTCACGCTGGGCGTGGTATTCCGCGTTTTCCTTCAAGTCGCCTTCTTCGCGCGCCAGGGCGATCTTGTCGGCGATCTCGGGCATCACTTCGCGATCAAGATGCTCGATTTCGGCTTTGATCTTGTTGTATCCCTCTCGGGTCATCGGCACCGATTCAACCATCACACTCTCCACGGGTCACTGAAAAAAAGAAACCTTCCCCACCCAGACGGCGGGAAAGGCTTCGTTGCTTGTTTGGGTAGTTTTGCCGCTTTCTTCGTTAATGTAAAGGTCTTTAACGCGTCAGGTCCGGGTCGATCGTCTTGGGCGATTCGTCGGATTCGAATGGCAGGCCGATGTCCTCGTCCAGCCAGCGGCCCAAATCGATCAGCCGACAGCGCTCGCAGCAGAACGGCGGGGCATTGGTTTCGTCCATCCGAAAGCGTTTTCCGCAGGTCGGACACTTCGATTTGTCACGGGGTTCGTTGGGCATGGGACGGATTTGAGGGGGAATGCAGGAGGTGACACCGCAGGAGGGGGCTCGGTGCGTCACGTCTGAACGAGTGTTCGGAACAAGCTTGGTCCAGAATTCTAATGGAGTCGAAGTGCTCTGGCGCGTCGTCGACAGCTTCGGTCACATGCCAGCTTGGCAGGAGGAAATTCGCCGCGACATGCTATTGATGCCAGTGTGACGGCAAAATGTCAAGATAGTGAATCTTGCGACGCCCGCTGCGGTTTGGTATCCGATTTGCAACCGGCTGGCGTAACCGGTCCGATGCGACCGGTGTCGGCCTGAACGTGCAGACTGGCCTTGCGGTCGGAGGCACTGGTCTTGTCAGATTCTCCCCAGATGCGAACACTAAGCGGTCATTGAAAGGCCGACGCATCGATTGTTCGGTCTGATCCCGCTGCGATTTCGTTGCTTTTAACTCCCAAAGACACTTTATGGATTCACCGTTAACGCACCCGCTTGCCGCGAGCCAGCTCTCCGGTAACCCGATTTCCGGTAGCCACGCCTACCAGAGTTACCAACGCCAGCGTCAACTGACGCTCGGGGATTTGCTGCTTGAAAATCGCATTGTCTTTTTGCAGGGCGAAATCCACTACGGCAACGCCAACGAGTTGGTGATGAAGTTGCTGTACTTGCAGAGCGAAAATCGCCGCAAAGACATTCATTTCTACATCAATTCTCCCGGCGGAAGCGTCACCGCGACGTTGGCGATTTACGACACGATGCAGATTCTCTCGTGCCCGGTCGCGACGTACTGCGTCGGTGAAGCCTGCAGCGGGGCGGCCGTCTTGTTGGTCGGCGGCAGCAAAGGCAAACGGTATTGTCTGCCCAACAGCCGCGTGATGATGCACCAGCCGATGGGCGGCGTCGGCGGA
>NZ_JBFHKV010001352.1:0-1944 GCF_041595215.1 Stieleria sp.
CATGAACGTGTCTGCGGGCAAACGCTTTGACGGAAAGACACGCAATCTTCCTACCCCCAAAATCTTCCGACCTCCGACCGGACGCCGCTGAAAGAGAGAAGGCAGAATGATTCGGGGCAGAATGATGGCAGGCTGGCGTCTGTGTTTCCCGCCATCGTTCCGGGCTACAACTCGGCCCCGCTTCGGTCGCCCCGGACATCCATCAACTCTGCCCAATGAAAATGGCCCACTGCTGAATGCAGAGGGCCTTTCGAGCTACCCCGCTAGGACTTGAACCTAGAATGACTGAACCAAAATCAGTAGTGTTGCCAATTACACCACGGGGTAGTGACTTGCGTCTGAGCGGAAGTTTAGCAACTGATTTCCATCTGCTGAATAGGAGTCGGCCAGACTTTGGCAGGTTCGCGGTGGAAAATTTGTCGCAGTTTCCGGCCCGGGGCGATAAATGGCATGAAATGTTACCCGGCAAGGGAAATTGGATTGGCCGCCCTTCCCGAAATGGGCTCCCAAAACACCGCCCGTTTGCCCCAGGCCCCCAGAAAAGGCGGCGAAGGACACTCCGCCGGTGGAGGTGGAACCGGGCAACGGCAAGCCCGATGCATGCCCCACGGTGAATTGGCAAGCAGGATGCTTACCCCACGGTGGGACTGGATTCGGGGGGGAAATCGAGCGGGTCGGGGTTCTTTTCTCGGGTGATGTGCAGGTGATGCAACAGCGCCGCTGCCGCGTTGTAGGCTCGCAAATAGAGCGCGTAGAACACGGGAACGAGGAACAGCACCAAGAAGGTCGCCAGACTCAGCCCGAACGCCAACGAGGCGGCCATCGGGATCAACAATTGGGCCTGGAAGGAACGTTCGAGCATCAAGGGGATCAACCCCGCGATCGTCGTCAGACTGGTCAGCAAGATCGGCCGGAAGCGACGTTGGCCGGCATCGGCGAGCGCTTCCATCGGCGGATGGCCTTCGCGGACCCGTACGTTGATGAAATCGATCAGCACGATCGAGTCGTTGATGACGACTCCCGACAACGCAACCAACCCGAACATACTGAACAGCGTCAGCGGAAGCCCCAGGATCGCGTGTCCCCAGACCGCTCCGATCATCCCAAAGGGCACGATCATCAGGATCAAGATCGGCTGGACGTACGAGCGGAATTGCAACACGAGCAACACGTACATCGCGATGATGGCGATTCCAAAACCCACCATCAGACTGCCGACCGACTCGCGACTCTGTTCCGCTTGGCCTTCCCAACGCACTTGAAACCCCGGAAACTGCTTCGCCATCTCGGGCAAGTAGTTCGCCTGCAAGTCCGCGATGATCAGTGACGAGTTGGCGGTTTTCCAATCCAAGTCCGCACTGACGGTGACCGAACGCTGCTGGTCGACTCGATTGATCTCCGAAAAACCTCGTTTGAGCGTGACTTCGGCAAGTTCTTCGATCGGGTGCTCGTTTCCGGCGGGGTCGCGGACACGAATCTCGCGAAAGTTCACCAGCGAGCGACGTTCTTCTTGCGGATAGCGGACCATCAACTTGACTTCGTGCCGCCCGCGTTGCAAACGCATCGCTTCGGCGCCGAAATATGTGTTGCGAACCGTGTTGCCCAGATCCGTCGGCGTGATTCCCGTCGCCAGCGCGGTATCTTTGACGCGAAATTGGAACTCCCATTTCCCCGGCGTGTTGTCATCGGCGATGTCGAACACCCCGTCATAGGTGGCCAAGCGGGCTTTGACCGCGTCGGTGGCCTGCAGCAATTGATCTTCATCGTCGCTGTCGGCCAGCAGTTTGAACTCAATCGCTTTGCCGCCCGGACCGACGCCGACGCTGCCGTACGTCACGCTTTCCACCCCGGCAAACTCGCCGGCCTCGGCCCGCCACATCGCGAGCAGATCCTTGCTGTGGATGTTTCGAATGTTGGTGTCGTGCAGTTCCGCAAAGATCTGCC
>NZ_JBFHKV010001353.1:0-1943 GCF_041595215.1 Stieleria sp.
CCCCAACGCCAATCCAGCGATCCCCAGCACGACCGGTGGCCCCCACATCGCCGGACCACCCTCGTGCGCATGCTGGGTGCTTTCGGTTCGCCCTCCGAAAAACGGTTTGACACAAACGAACCCCACGGCCGCGACCAATCCTATGTTGGACAAGATCGACGCAGCCAAAAACCCGTTGCCGGCAATATGGCCGACCGATTCGTACCACGTTTCCTTGGCAATAAAGCCGAACGTCGGCAAGACGCCCGCCATTGAACATCCCGCCAAACCGGCCGCAGCGAACGTGGCAGGCATTGCTATCCTGAGTCCGCCGAGTTCACGAACATCGCGCTGATGCACGGAGTGATCGATCGCACCGGCCACCATGAACAACCCGCCTTTGTAGAACGCATGAGCCACCAGCACCGCCAAGGCGGCAACCAAAGTGGCTTCTGTTCCGATCCCCAGCAACAGGGTCAGCGTTCCCAGCACGCTGATGGTTGCATAGGCCAGGATTTGCTTCAGGTCAGTTGCCCGTAGCGCCAGCACGGCTCCGAGCACCATCGTGATCGCGCCGACCGAAGCAATCATCCAAAACCATTCCGCCGTCCCGCCCAAAATCGGATGCAGCCGCGCGATCAGATAGACCCCCGCCTTGACCATCGTTGCCGAATGCAAATAGGCGCTGATCGGCGTTGGAGCTGCCATCGCATTCGGCAGCCAGAAATGAAACGGAAACTGAGCCGACTTCGTGAACGCTCCGACCAGAATCAGAACCAGCATCGGCAGATAGAACGAGTGCTCACGGATTGGCTCGGCGCTCGTCAGCAGCGTCGAGATTTCAAAGGAGTTGCCTGCCAAACCCAACAAGATCAATCCGGGAAGCAGCACCAATCCACCACCGCCCGTGACCAGCAGCGCCTGCAATGCGGATGCTCGCGATTCGGGACGGTCGCTGTTAAATCCGATCAGCAGGTACGACGTGATGCTGGTCAGTTCCCAGAAGATAAACAGCGTCAGTAGGTTGTCGGCCAGAACCAGCCCCAGCATGGCGGCCATGAACAACAGCAACAGCATCCACAAGTGCCCCAGCCGATCGTCGCCTTTCAAATAGGCTCCCGCATACACCAGGATCAGCGCACCAATCCCGGTGACCATCAGGCCGAACAGCAGACTCAGACCGTCCAACCGCAGCGACACGGCAAGATTAAGTGCCGGAACCCAATCCACAAAAACCGACACATCCTGTTGGTTCACAACCGACGGCCACAGTGTCAGCAGCGCGATGAACACGCCCGCCGGGACAACGGCCAGAACCCATCCGCCCAATGAACCAACGCCCCGGTTCACCGTCGGCGCGACAGCAGCAGCGATCAGAATGGCCAACAACCACAAGAGCATCAGTTCGCCTCGTGGGGCGGCTTCGCAGGCGTTTCCAGTGGTCCGGTTTTCAAGTCGATGTTCTTCAAATGCACAGAGTGGCTCATGAGCACGATTCTACAGAGAAACGAAGCTGCACCGATGGTCCATCCCCTCACCACGATGCCGGCTTCGGACGACGACGCAAAGCCTAATCCGGACAGCAGGAACGCGACACCGCCCGTCGTCCCCGGCCACCAGAGTTCGGTTCGTCGAGCGATCGGGCGTGTCACTGGAGTGTCGAACATTGGTGTCGCAACGTAACGTTTGTACCTTTTGAGGTTTGTACCTTCGTATCCGATCCATAGCCCCACCGCACGCAAATTCTGGACCAAACCTTCCGGATTAGCCGATCCGTTTCGAAAGATCCATCGCGAAATCTTGATTCGCGTGCTATCGGCACGTGACGTAATTTCGGGTTCGCATGCCAAATGCCGTACCACGTCATCCGAACGAGAGCGTTGGAGGATGTCGAAAACCAGCCACCGTGCGCAGTACGCTATCATCAACTTCACCGACACAATCACACGGGACAGTGGCAACCG
>NZ_JBFHKV010001354.1:0-1923 GCF_041595215.1 Stieleria sp.
CAACCGCCGACCGTCGCTGTGGACATACGCCTCTGCTTCGTATTCCGCGATTCGTGAAGCTTCCGTCCACCGCTTGTCGCCGTCACGTTGGTAGGCGATGACCGTTCCACCGTCGGCGACAATCAATCGGTCATCGAACCAGGCAAGACTCGTACAGTTTTTCAGTCCTTCGATCACGACCGGTTCGGGTTTCGACCGCTGACGTCCATCCGCTGTGAGGCCCACTTCAACCGCCTGGCCGCCTTGCTGGACCACCAGCAGCGAAAAACCGTTGTCGTGCGGAATGGCCACCGCACCGCTGACCGATTCCGCCAGTTCCAGATCGGTCGCGCGTCTGCTCTCCAAACGCGACCAACCACTGTCATCCATGCACGCCCCGATGGCAAGTTGCACATCGTTGTAGTGCTTCTTCAAGAGACACAGCGTCTGCCCGTTCAAGACGACCGGTTGTGCGTGAACGTCGGTCTCTTTGTCGCCCACGGTGTGCGGCACCTCGCAGGTATCGTCCCACCGCCAACTGCCGCGCGGCGTCCAGATGTTACCCCGCTCATCGAGCGCGACGCCGGTCAGATTCGCCAACGCTCCGATGCGGCGGGCCAATTCGAACCTCTGTTCCTCATCGTTCCAGCGTAGCAATTGAACGACGCCGGCGAGCCCCGACACGGCGTAGACATCGTCGCGGACGTGCACCAGTCCGCGCCCATTGGTCAGATCGGCACTCTCCGGCAGATACCCGATAAACGATCCCGACGCCCCACCCAGTACCACTCCCGGTTCCGGTTCGAACCGCTCGTTCATGCGATGGATCGTGCCATGCCAACCGTGAGCGTACCAATGCCGTCCGATCTGTTGTGGTCGTTCGCCGCGAAAGCCTGTGGGGAATCCGGCCACCACGACACCGTCCCGCCACGCCTGCACTTGCTTGCCGTCGAAGCCATAGACGGTCCCGTTGTCGCCGACGTGCAGTGCGAACAAATCCGATCCAGGTTTCGCGATGTTCGTCCGCGCATCGGTCGACGGGTCGAACCAGGACAGCTGATCCTGATGCTTGTCAAACACCACCACGCGACCCTCCAGCGCATTGGACGAAATCACATCCGCCTTGACGTCCAATCGCTGCGGCATGGAGCCTGGGGCCGCGTCGAGCGGCAGCGAGTAGAGGGAGTTTCGGATTCTCATCAACAGGACGTCGCCGGCACGTGTCAATTGATCGTTGCGGTCGGTCGATTCGGGCAGTGGGTAGCTTGCCAACAACCGTCCGTCGAGCGCATATCGGTTCAACTGCGTCGATCCACCCCGCTCCCAAATCGCCGCGTCGTCGTCGATCACGGGACCCATTCCCGCCGCCGGCTGATCGGCAAAGGTCACCAGTGACGGACCGCTCTCCCCAGAATTTCCCAGCACTCCGGCGAAGACAAGTTCCTCGGCAGTCGCCCGATCCGGCGGCTGGACGGCGGCAACCATCAACAAAATAGAACTCGTCAAAACAACGCGTATCGTTTTCATCTTATTCATACTGCTATCGCGAGGACTGACCGGATCATCATCGCCGGACACGTGCAAGATTATTGGGGAGTGCCATCGCTGGGCCGAATCAGGATCCCAGGATCGCTTCGATGTTTTCGGTAGGCCTACCGATCGCAGCCTTGCCGTTGTGCACCACGATCGGCCGTTCGATCAACCTGGGATGCTCGGTCAGCGTCGCGATCCATTGCTTGTCGGTCAGGTCCTGGTCGCCAAGAGCCAGTTCCTTGTAGAGCTTCTCACCCTTGCGGACCAGCTCGTTCGGCTTGATCCCCAGCATCTTGATGATCTGCCGCAATTCACTTTGGCTCGGTGGATCGTCCAGGTAGTTGACGACATCGAATTCGATGCCACGGGACTGGAGCAATTCGAGCGCGGCTCGCGATTTGGTGCACCTGG
>NZ_JBFHKV010001355.1:0-1919 GCF_041595215.1 Stieleria sp.
GACGCGCTGAAAGCCGTCGGCCAAACGAAGCGTCTTTTGTTCGGGCAACCCGTACAGCTTGGCGAGCTTCTTGTCGACAAAGGTGTAATCGGCGTCCAAAAAATCGCTCACCGGACCGTCGTTGTCCAACAGATGCCGAAAGAACCGTCTCGCTTCCAGCTTCATCGACTCCGGCAAGTTTTCGGCGTAATACTGTGGGGCGTCTTTGCGCGGCGGCGGTAGATTGCCGATGTCGCGAAGGTTCAACCAGCTATCGGTGAATCCACTGACGAACGCCTCGGAACGTTCATCATCGAGCATGCGAACGATCTGTTTTTTCAACTCGCCAGGATCGGTCAGCTTGCCCTCGTCCGCTGCGGCGAAAAGTTCCTCATCCGGTGGCGCTGTCCACAATGCATACGACAGACGCGACGCGAGATCGTGGGGTCCGAGTAACGCTTCCTGTTCCGGAGTGATTTCGCTGAGGTAAAGAAACGAGGGTGAGCAAAGCATCATCTTCAACGTGTCCAAGGCTGCCTGCCGCGGCGTCGCATCGTCAGACAATCGCTGCTGATAAAACGTCTCGATCCGATCGCGATCGGAATCGTTCAACGGGCGCCGGTAGGCACGCCGTACGAACGCCAACAGCTGCTCGAGCGCGTGATCGGGCTGAAACCCTTTCGGTCCAAACACGGCCACCTGCTCCTTCCCACCGTGTGGTTCCTCGATCGGACCGTGGACCTTGATCTCCCCGATCCGGATGTGGGGCAATTTGCCTTCGCGAAGGATGTGGGTTCGACTGACACCGGCATTGTATTTCTTGGGGTCGAACTCGTCCTTGTAGCGTTTATTGACCTCGATCACCGAAGCCCGCGATTCGTAGGGGCCGTTGGGAAAGATAAATCGAGGTGTCTGTCCGGCTTCAAGCCAAACGCGAAACGTCAACCATTCCGGCTGCTCATCCGGCACGATCGCCTGCCCCAGGATCGGTTCGATCGCTTGGGGGTAATGGATGTGTCCCTTCGTCACGTCGCCCGGAACGACGGCCAGTTGAAAGGGCTCGGAAAAGTCGATGCGAAAGATTTTTGGATCGTAGTGGGTGTCGCGATGCATCGCCTGGGCGTGGACTTCAATGTCGTAAAGTCCAGCGACTGGTACGCCTTGCAAAAAGTCTTCGATGTGCCCGTAGCCGCCCTGCCGCGTGTCGGTGTTGGGCTGTTCGTAGAGACAAAGGTACTCGTTTTTCAACGCGCTTCGGTGCGGGTTGGAGAGCTCTTCGTACTGACGAAAATTGTCGCGAAAGTGCCACGTCTTCGGCTCCATCGCCGGCTTGCCCAGACGAGCTTCCACCAGTCGGTTGGCGGCCTGGAAGTACTGGTCGAGCAGAAAGCCGGACGTCACCAGGGATTCGCCCAGATTGTCCATGTGGCCGACGGTGTTGTCCTTCGGGAAGTCAGCGGTCAGTCCCAGCGTGTCGACGCGACGATCGAACAGTGTCGCCAGCGTGTGTTCGTATTCACGATTGGAAAGCCGGCGCATCACCGTCCGCCCGCCGGATCCCTTCAACCGCTGGCGGGACGCTTCGATGCCGCGGCGCAAGGTGCCCAGCAGTGCCAAACGCTCAGCATCAGTCGGCTGCGGCGCGTCTTCCGGCGGCATCAGCTTGAGCGTCAGCTGATCGACAATTTCGTCGGCGGTGATCTGTTGCTCGACCGAGGCGAGCGGCATCGTGAACGAGTCGAACTCGCGGTCGCCCTCGGCCGAATCGGCGTCATGACACTCGGCGCAGTACTGACCGAGGAAGTCGGCGACGACCACCTGGGGCGTTGTCGGCGGTTGGGCGTCGGGTTCCGATTCCACTGCCCGAAGCGAGGTCCCGGCGGCGACAAACGCGACCGTGAGCCACGCGGCGCGAATCGATCCCCCGCCGAAGCACTCAA
>NZ_JBFHKV010001356.1:0-1917 GCF_041595215.1 Stieleria sp.
AACCCGTCGAGTTCGAAAAGCTTCTGACGACCGTTCAAAACGCCATCGACGTCAGCTTGATGAGTCGCACGCCGGCCCAGTTCGGTATCGATTCAGACGGCGATACTTCCGCCGATCAAATCGTCGGTCGGTCTCAGGCGATGCAAGAAGTCTACAAGTTGATCGGACAGGTCGCCCCGCAAGATGTCAACGCACTGATCTTGGGTGAAAGCGGAACCGGCAAAGAAATGGTCGCCCGCGCGATCTACCAACACAGCCGCCGAGCCGAACGACCGTTCATGGCCATCAACTGCGCCGCCCTGCCCGAAAACTTACTCGAAAGCGAACTGTTCGGACACGAGCGAGGTTCCTTCACCGGCGCCGACAAACGCCGCATCGGAAAGTTCGAACAGGTCAACGGCGGAACCATCTTCTTGGACGAAATCGGCGACATGACTCCGGCGACCCAAGCCAAGGTGCTGCGGTTGCTGCAAGACGGCAGTTTTGAACGCGTCGGTAACAACGAAACGATCCGCGTCGACGTCCGAATCATCGCGGCGACCAACCGCAACTTGCTCCAGATGGTCAGAGAAGGCACGTTTCGCGAAGACCTGTACTACCGGATGAGCGTCTTCATGATCCAATTGCCGCC
This sequence comes from Stieleria sp., assembly GCF_041595215.1. NCBI lineage: Bacteria > Pseudomonadati > Planctomycetota > Planctomycetia > Pirellulales > Pirellulaceae > Stieleria > Stieleria sp. The sequence continues at coordinate 632 of NZ_JBFHKV010001356.1, forward strand.
GTTGCGTGAACGGCCCGAAGACATCCCCGTGCTGGCCGAACACTTTATCCATCTGCTCAACCGAGACATGCAAAAACAGATTCGTTCCATCGCACCCGATGCGATGCAGCGGCTGAAACACTACCGCTGGCCGGGCAACGTCCGTGAACTGCAAAGCGCGATGAAGCACGCCTTGGTGCGAAACGTCGGCGAAGTGCTGACGGTCTCCTCCCTGCCGGATACCTGCCGCGACATCCGACCGACCGGTTCAGAAAAACACCGGTCGGAGCTGGATGCCGAAAACATTCGCAACTTCATCCACGACCTGCTGTCCCACGACCAGCCGAACGTCTATCAAGAATTGCATAGCGAAATCGACCGCATCCTGCTTCCCGAGGTGCTTAACCACGCCGACGGAAATCAGGCCCACGCCAGCGAGCTGCTGGGCATCGCCCGCAGCACCCTGCGAACCAAGATCACCGATCTGGGACTGACCTTCGAAAAACGGCTCAAGGCGGATTCGGACACCCGTTGAGGCAACGCGGTGAAGCATTGACTCCCCGGTTGTGATTAAAATCGGGCCATGAATCTCGACGCCCTCACCACCTTTCTGGAGTCTTCCCCGACCGCCCGATTGCTCAAGGCGGATCTCGCCGCGTTCGTGGTTTACTTTTTGCGGCAAGCGTTCAAATCGAACACGCAAGAGTCCGCGATCTCGTTTTCCCACGACGAGTTGGCCAGCCGATTGCAGGTCTTTCAAGACGAACTCCGCGACGAGGAACGCCCCGTCTTGCTCGGCTCGCCCGATCGATACTTGCGCGAGTGGTCCGATGCCGGCTGGCTGCGACGCTTCTTGCCCGCCGATTCCACCGGCCCCCATTACCAACTCACCCGCTACAGCGAAGACGCCATCCGGTTTCTCGATTCCATGCTCCATCGCGACACGCGGTTGGTGGGCACCGAAAGCCGGTTGCGATTGGTCATCGACACCCTGGTCGATCTGGTTCGCGGCGCCTCGCCGGACCCCGATCGGCGTTTGAACGACCTGCTCGCCCAGCGGCGGCGGATCGACGACGAGATCGCTTCGATTCGTGGCGGCGGCGAAGTGGAAACCTATCACCCGGCACAGATCCGCGAACGGTTCTACACCGCCGTCGATCTACTCAAGACGCTGCAAAGTGATTTTCGCGCCGTCGAAGATCGATTCGAAGCGATCGGTCGCCAAGTGCAGCGCGAGGCGATGAAAGACGATCGTCGCCGCGGAGAGATCTTGGCCACCGCACTCGATGCCGAAGACCTGATCAAAC
>NZ_JBFHKV010001357.1:0-1910 GCF_041595215.1 Stieleria sp.
CCGGCAAGTTCTTGTTCGATCACGGAGGCAAGTGTCGGGTCGTTGCGCAGGCTGTTGAGCACACATTCCAGACTTTCGAGCGGCCCGTCGAAATCGAGTGCGATCTTTTGGTCGGTCGGCATTGCGGTTCGAATCTTGACGTCTTCTAACCAAACCTGCTCGTTGCCCGCGGCGACACTGATCGCTTGCAATTCCGCGCGAATCCACTCGGTGTTTTGATGCAGCGCCGCGTGCAGCGACGACTGCCCGGACAAGCGAACCCGCGCGACCAGCAAGCGGCCGTCACAGGCATCGATTTGTTCGGAAAGCCAGCCCTGGTAGGCATCCAGAATTTCATCGCGATCCTGCATTTGACTCGCATCGATCACGCATTCGTGCCAACGCAACACGTCCAGCGGGTGGAACTCGTATCGGCAACGGTTCCTGGCATCGACTTCGATCAAGACGCAGCCCTTAGGACCTTGTTCGCCGATGTGTCGGCCTTGCAAGTTGCCACTGAACACGATCGGTGGCCCGCCTTCGATTTGGTGGTCGCCGCGGACGTGGATATGGCCGAGCGCCCAGTAGTCGTAGCCCTTCTCGGTCAATTCGGCCGGGGTGCATGGCGCGTAGTGCGCGTGCGAGGTGGCACCTTCCAGTCCGGTGTGCAGCATGCCCAAGTTGAACATTCCCGAAACGGCATCGGGGTACTTTGCCGCCATGTTCGACTTTTCGGCGCGGCTGCGAAAGGATTGTCCATGAACGGCGATGCCGATGTCTTCCAAGAACCTCGATTCCGCCTTTCCCGTTTGCAGAAAAATGTCACTGCCGTCGGGGTTTTTGGGCAGCGGCAGGGACGCCGTCATTTGGTTCGCCGCGTCGTGGTTGCCCCGAATGACCAGCACCGGGATTCCGGCGGTGACCAATTTGGCCGCCTCTTTGACGAAGGCCAATCCGGTGTTTTGGTCGGGCCAGTCACCGTCGTATAAATCGCCCGCGATCACGACCAGATCGACGTCTTCGTCAATGGCCAACGCGGTCAGATTTTCCAGCGCGCGACGCGACGCGCGGCGAATCCGCTGGGACGGCGCACTGTCGTAGCGGTCGAGTTTTTTGAGCGGACTGTCCAAATGAATGTCCGCGGCGTGAAGAATCTTTCGTGTGGTCAAGGGTGTGTGGGGGATCGGGGGCTACACAAATCGTCAGATGAAAGTCACTTTTTTTGCCGGGTAAAACTCGGGTCAACGTTCATACCAATTCGAATCTCCGTCTTCATACAATACCGTTTCTCCTTCGCCGGGATTCGTGTCCACGCCCAACGCCGCGTGGATCAACGCGGCCGGTTTTTTGTCGTCAGGCTTACAGGGTTGAACGACCATGTAAAGCGCCTGGCGAGGGCGTGTCATCGCGACGTACAACAGGCACAGCGCCTCGGTCATTTTGCCTGCCGCATCACGTCCGAACGCTTTGCGCCAGCGGGTGTCCAGAAAGTGCCAGGCCTCGCTGGTCAAGAAACGTGAGAGCCCGACCGGCGGTTCGGTCAGATTCCGCGAGTCTGCGATGCACAGCGGTGGTTGGCCGGTCAGATTGCCGTCCAACTCTGGCAAGAACACGGCGTCGAATTCCAAACCCTTGGATTGGTGGACCGTCATCACGCGAACGGCAGCCGATTGCGGTCGCTCGACTCGTTTTTCGCGGACCATTCGCACGAAATCTCGCAAGCGGTCGGTCGCGTTGGGCTCATAAGCAACTGCCAACTGGGCCAATTGTTTCAAACGTGTGGTATCGCGGGGGCCGCACACCGGTGCGAGGGCGGCGGCCAGGTGCTGGACCGCACGTGCGATCCCGACTTCGGTGACCAGATCCCTGACGTAGCCGGCCGACATGCCCTCGACCTGACCCAGTGGAGAATGGTCGACATGAAACTTCCA
>NZ_JBFHKV010001358.1:0-1909 GCF_041595215.1 Stieleria sp.
CAGGGCGCAAGCCCTCCGGTCTGCCGCGCCGCGCTGCGGCATCACCGGACGGCTCGCGCCGTTCCGCTACGATGCGTTTCGTTCCATTGATAGCGGCAGGGCGCACGCCCTCCGGTCTCCCGCGCCGCTCTGCGGCATCACCGGACGGCTCACGCCGTTCCGCTACGATGCGCTTCGCCCGGTTGTTAGCGGCAGGGCGCAAGCCCTCCGGTCTCCCTCACCGCCCAGCGGCGTGACCGGACGGCTCACGCCGTTCCGCTAACAAGATAAAAACTTCGTTCGTTAGTGAAGACGAGCGCCGGCGATTTCACTCTCCCGACGGAACCCGATTCAACGTGTAGTACGCTTCGGGATGCAGCAGCGGTTGCCCCGATTCGTTGCGGACGCCGTCGGCGTTCAGCTCGTGAACGAAGTGGGGACGCAACCCGTCGACTCGCAGACGCACGCGTTTGCGATCCTCCGAAACCTCGGCGGCTACAATGCTCGGTGTTTTGGTTTGAATCTCGTCGCTGCCATAAGTTGCGTGGTACAGGTAGGTGTAACTGAGCATGCGATAGGAATCGACGTCACCGGCCGACTCCGGATCGACCGGTTGGGTGAAGGTGAGTTCGAATCCATCCGGTTGGGCGCGCATCTCCTTGATTTCAAACGGCGTCTTTCCCGTCCAGACCAGACGCTGCAATCCGTAACTGGCGCGTCCCAAGCTGCTCCATCCTCGGTTGGTCAACCCCACAAACACGCTGCCATCACTCCCTTGGATCATCCGCAGGACCGCGGACGCGAACCCGAGCCGAAAGGGAAAACAAGCGCCCTGGTACTCGCCATCGACCTTTTCAAGGAACACACGGTTGATGCCCGCCTGCGTGAATTCGCCGACAAATAGTTGACCGGCAAACGGCCCGAACTTTCCACCGCTTTGGTCCAGCATGATGTCGGTCGCCGACTGCCCCATTTTTTTGTAGGGGAACCAAACCGCGGGCGGACGAAGTTGTTCGAATTGCTGCAACGCCTTTGGCAGCGGCAGACCACTGGGCACCTTCTCGACGCCGTCGATCGTCGACCCCGGCTCGTTCATCGACGCGAGCGCCTCGGCGTGATGAAAGAAGGCGCCCGGACGCATGTGGTGCAGCGAATTGGTGGCCACCCAATTGCCTTGCTGATCGGTATAGAACATGTCTCCAGCGGCATTAGCCCCCAATCCGGATGGTGACCGCATCCCGGCACAAACCGGCACCAGCTCACCAGCCGGGGTCAGCTTCATGCCCCAGCCGCGCCACCGGCCTTGTCGATACCCCAGTGCGGCGTTGGGCACGATGCGTTTGAGCTGATCGTCTTTGAGTCCCAAACCGATGTTCAGTGTGATCCACAAATTGCCATCGCCGTCCAGCTTGGGGCCGTAGGCGTATTCGTGATAGTGTCCGGTCACGCCCCAACCTTTTGCGGCGGTCAGATACTCATCCGCCACGTCATCTCCATCGACGTCGCGAAGCCGCGTCAACTCGCTCCGCTGGGCCGTGTACAAGTCGCCGTTGTGATAGAGCAGCCCGAGTGGTTCGTGCAGCGCGGTGGCGAATCGTTTGAACGACACGTTGTTGGGCGGGTCGTCATAGACACCGTCTAAGATCCAAACCTCGCCTTTTCGAATCGCCACGGCCAGCCGCGAATCATCCAGCAGCGCCAGCCCACCGACTTCCAATGCCAACCCATCGGGCGCGGGTTTCCAGTTCTTGGATCGCGAGTCCGTCGCCGCTTTGGCAACCGATACATCTATCAGCCGATAATATTCTTCTTCGCCGCCCCGCACCATCGACAGCGGAAACGTGAGCGTCGTCAACGCCAAGACCAAAATTCGAATCACCAACGATACTCCAAAATGGCGGTGTTCCTGTCATGCGAGTCCAAGGGGATC
>NZ_JBFHKV010001359.1:0-1907 GCF_041595215.1 Stieleria sp.
AACCCTCGCAAATGCTCGGTTTGCTTACCCCAGGCTAGGGATATGCATGCCCTTTGGGCAAAAAGCGACTTGTGGCGATAACAATGCCTGCCAGCAGGGTGACGCACGAAATCGGCACGACCTTCGTAAGGAGCAGGAGAGAGGGTTCCAGGCTACAGACCATCAACGCTCGTCGATGGGGCCGCATCGCATGCGATTTCGAGTAAATTGGTGCAGCATTCGATGCCCGCCTACTTTCGCACCCGAGCCCAGTCTCTTGAGTACTCCGCCGACTTCCCCCGCCCGTATCGGGGCCATCCTGGTCCGGTTCACGTGTCTTCTCTTCGCCGTTGCCTGCCTGTCAGACGTCGTGTCGGCACAAGAGACGTTGGAGGCGGAATTGAAGCGGCGCGACGCGGCTGAACTGGCCCGCCACGTCCACATCTTTGGCGATGCGTCACGCGGGGCGATTCGGTTTTACCAAACCGGACTGAGCTGCGTTCAGTGCCACGTGGCTGACGAAGGCACGAATCGGCTCGGACCGGATCTATCGCAAATGAACGAACGAGCCACGTATTTGCACGTGATCGAGTCGCTGTTGGATCCGTCCAAAGTCGTCCAGCCCGGTTTCCGCGCCGAACGTCTGTTGCTCGACGACGGTCGCGTGGTCAGCGGAATGATCGCGGCGGAAACCGATACGGCACTCACCGTGGTGGTCCCGGGCGAAGAAAAACCGTTGACGGTTGCTTTGGACAGCGTCGAAGCGCGGGCGCCTTCGGGATCCATCATGCCCAGCGGGTTGATCAACCAGCTCGATGACGAAAACGATTTTTACGACTTGGTCTGCTACCTGGTGGAACTGGGACAAGCAAGTCCCGAGAGGGCGGCACGCATGAAACCCGATGCGTCGCTGATCCAGCCGCCTCCGCTGCCGGACTATGAAAACGATCTCGATCACCGCGGCATGATCACCAGTTGGAATGAAAAATCATTTCAACGCGGCAAAGCGATCTATCAAGGACTGTGCATCAATTGTCATGGCACGCAAGAACAACCCGGTTCGCTCCCCAATGCGTTGCGTTTCGCCACCGGAAAATTTAAAAGCGGCGGCGATCCGCTGACGATGTACAAGACCCTGACCCACGGCTACAAGATGATGTTGCCGCAACGTCAATTGGTGCCGCGCGAAAAGTACGATGTGATTCACTACATCCGCGAAGCCTACTTAAAACCCTTCAACGCGTCGCAGTACACCAAGGTCGACAAAGCTTATCTGGACTCGCTGCCTCCAGGCCGACTTCGTGGACCTGCACCGGTCCGCCATCGCCCTTGGAGCGAGATGGACTATGGACCGTTCCTGACGCGGACCTATGAAATCGCGAGTGAGTTTTCCAAGCCGCGACCGGAAGTCACCGACGATGACCGTCAGCGGGGTCGGCGCGAGAATCGCCCCGCCGAACGGACTTGGCCGCCGGAGACCAATTTTGCTTACAAGGGCATCGCGATACAGCTTGATGCAACACCGGGCGGCGTTGCCCGCGGTTCACACTTTCTGGCGTTTGAACATGACACCATGCGCGTCGCGGGTGCCTGGATGGGAACCGGGTTCATCGATTGGGAAGGCATCCTGCTGGACGGAAAACACTGGCGATCACCGCGGACGGTCGGTGAGCTGCACTTCCAAAACCTGCCGGGCCCGGGTTGGGCCGATCCGTTAACCGGCTCGTTCGACGACACACGGCGGCTTGCGCGCGACGGGCAAGCGTACGGCCCGTTTCCGAAATCGTGGATGGATTACAAGGGATTGTACAAGCACGGCAACCGCGTCGTGCTGTCCTACACCGTCGGCGACGCAGCGGTGCTGGAGTCGCACCGCGTTACGGAAGAACAGGGACCGGGACCGTTCGACGTTCCCGTCACCTGGGTAC
>NZ_JBFHKV010001360.1:0-1906 GCF_041595215.1 Stieleria sp.
CTGCCAAGCCGTACACGCACGCCGCCGGGCCGGCCGCGTTTGGTCACCTGGATGACAAGGCCATTCATCAGGCTGACTTGTTTGCGACGCGGCTGCGCAAACGCGCAAAACATTTGCGGCGCTGGCCGACCAAACGCAACATCACTTGTTTTCGGTTGTACGAGCGCGACATTCCCGAGATCCCCTTGATCGTCGATCGTTACGAAGACCACTTGCACATCACCGAGTACGAACGGCCCCATGATCGCGATCCCGCCCAGCACGCCAACTGGTTGGATCTGATGGCGCGGACCGCCGCCGAGACGCTGGACGTGCCGCCGGCCAACGTTCACTTCAAACGCCGTGGACGTCAGAAAGACAACACGCAACACGAGAAAGTCGACCACACCGGAAACCGGATCGTGGTTCAAGAAGGCGGTTTGAAGTTTCTCGTCAACTTGGACGACTATGTCGACACCGGGTTGTTTCTCGACCATCGCATCGCCCGTTCGATGGTCCGCGACCTCGCCGAAGGAAAATGGTTGCTCAATCTGTTCTCCTACACTGGATCCTTCACCGTCTACGCGGCGGCCGGTGGCGCCCGCAAAACGACCAGCGTTGATCTCTCCAACACGTACCTTTCCTGGACGAAAGAGAATCTACGGATCAACGGACTGATCGACGAAAAACGCCAAGACGGACATACATTCATCGCCAGCGATGTCGCCCAGTTCATTGCCGAGCATCCTCCCGGTGAACGCTACGACTTGGTCGTCTTCGATCCGCCGACGTATTCACGCAGCAAGAAGACCGAGCGTGATTGGAACGTGCAGACCGATGCGGTGCCGATGTTGCAAACGCTGTTGCCGTTGGTGCGCAAGGGCGGCGTGATTTTCTTTTCGACCAACTTTCGCCGCTTCAAGTTCGATCCGGCGGATTTGGATGTGTCCGAGTGTCACGAGATTTCCAAACAGACCGTGCCGGAAGATTTCCGCAACCGCCGCATCCACCGCTGCTGGCGAATCGTTCGCTAACCTTCCGCTGCCAAGTGTTCGGGACGTGTCATTGGTTCCGGTACCGACGCGTTCCATGATGAGGTCGCCGAGTCCGATGTGGCGTTACCGTTGGCTACAACGGAGGACAGGTGGTCCGGGGCGGCAGGCTGACGCCAGCTTCTTGAATCCACAGGCCGTAGGTCGTCAGCGTTTTGGTGCGGTCGGCGTCTTGATCTCTCGTGGCCCGTTGAGTGATCCGCAGACGCATGACTCCTCCGTCACTCGCGTCGTGTGGTCCGAGGGTGTTTTTCTTTGACTCGAAGACGAATCCGAGCGAACGCACGACGCGCCGTTGGTTGGGAGTCGAGCGCTTTAGGATATTGGAAGTGCACCCTTGAGATCAGAACGCCGTTGGCAGCACAGCGTTGATGAACTGCGGCCAAGAGATTCGGGAAGCAGACGGTCTGGAGACGGCAGCGATGATCGTGGCAAACGAGTGCAGCGGGCGCGGAGGATGGGTGATGCCCGGGAGACGTCGATTGTATTACTGAGCGACATTTGGGCTAAGCACCGCTCTGTGGTGCACACCGCAGAGCGGTGCCACAACAAAGCCCGGGGTCGCGAAGCGCACCCCGGGGTGGGGGCGCAGAGGACAGGGGAACCCCAGCGGGGTTCAACAGACGGCTTCCTTCTGATTTCGTCACCGCTCGGCCTCGCTTCAGCTGAGGCAGGATGGGGCGTGAGGAACCTGGACGGACGGAAGATTGCAAATTGAAAATTGAAAATTGAAAAATGCAAATTTGCAATTGGAAGTTTTCATTTTGCAATTTTCAATCTTTTGCTCCGTGTCCTACAACGGGGAAACGGGTGCCAGGCATTTCAGGAATGAAACCTGCGCAAAGGAAAAAGCCGTCAACCCCGAACTTTTAGCA
>NZ_JBFHKV010001361.1:0-1906 GCF_041595215.1 Stieleria sp.
CCCCCCCCCCCCCCCCCCCCCCCCCCCCACGACCGCCAACCCGACACGCACGGTGACAAGGAGTACGAGTCCATCGGTGGGTCTTCGTTCGCAATTGGATCGCGCCACTGCCAACGCAGATCCGTTTGAGATTAAACTACGCGGCTACCCTTCCTAGCTTTTTAAAGATCGACATGACCAACCGACGTTCATTTATTTGGGCCGCCACCGCCGCCACGGCTTCTGCGGCAACGTTTCCCAGCCTGTCCGCACGGCTCGCGGCTGCAGAACCGAGCACCCCGGACCTGCCCGTCCGTTTCTCGCTCAATACCAGCACGATTCGCGGTCAAAACCTGAGCATCGAAAAACAGGTCGATGTCGCTGCGGCGGCCGGTTACGACGGGATCGAACCGTGGATGCGTGACATCGAAACCTTCCTTGCCGAAGGCGGCAAACTCGGTGACTTGCGCAAACGCATCGAGGACGCCGGGTTGTTTGTCGCCAGCGCGATCGGGTTTGCCAATTGGATTTCAGACGATGACCAGCAGCGGCGGGCGGGGCTGGAAGCGGCCCGTCACGATATGGAACTGGTCGCGGGACTGGGAGGCAAGCTGATCGCGGCGCCGCCGATCGGGGCGCATCGAGGCGGCAGCGTTTCGCCGCCGTTGGAACTGGTTGCCGAGCGTTATCGCGCGCTGTGCGAAATCGGAGCTTCGGTGGGCGTTCAACCCCAATTGGAATTGTGGGGATTTTCGCCCACGCTCAGCAAACTGGGTGAATTGGCGTACGTGGCCACCGCCGCGGCTCATCCCGCCGCCTGCGTCTTGCCGGACTTCTATCACATCTACAAGGGCGGCAACGACTTTGCCGGCCTGTCCATGATCGAAGCCTCCAAAATGCTGTGTTTTCACATCAACGATTACCCGGCTGATCCGCCGCAAGACAAAATCGCCGACAAGGACCGCGTGTTTCCCGGCGACGGCGTTTGCCCGTTGCCCACGATCATTCGCGGTTTGATCGACAACGGATTCACGGGAACGTTTTCACTGGAATTGTTCAACCCCGAGTACTGGAAACGTGACGCGCTGGCCGTTGCGCGCGAAGGCTTGGAAAAATCAAAAGCCGTCGTCCAGCAAGCCCTGTCCCTGTCGGTCGGATGAGCGAAGAAGCCCCAGCAACGTCGCCGCGACGCGTGCCGGTTCAGTTTTCACTGACCTGGTTGTTGACGGTGCTGCTGGTGGTCGCGCTGGCGTCGGGTTACGCGGTGACTGCATTGCGGTTGCGATCGGCCGAAACCGAATTGATGCGGCTGCGTGAGGAAACGGGCTATCTGCCGCCCTCGGATCAGGACGAAATCGCCGCGGTGCGACTGAACAGTGACCAGCCGATGACCTATCGGCTGCGGGTCCGCGTGCCCGCCTCACCGCGGTATCGGATCGCGTACAGTTCACTCTGGCCGGAATCCGCGGCCGCACCCCACTGGTTTGGCGCGGTCGCCGTGCCGCCGGGCGAGTCGGTCGTGACGGTGCGAATTCTGAGAGATCCACGCGATGATCGCTGGAAAATCACGACACTTCGTCGCGGTGCCGATGGGACCCGCCGGATGGCGACCGTGCTGCCGGAAAAGCACGTCGAGATCTTTCGCGGGTCCCACGATTGGCTCCGCTCCGGCGTGACCCGACAGTGCTCGACCCGGCCGATCGGCCAGTCGTTGCGACTGTTGGATGAACGGGTCTTGGTTGGCGAAGGGGCGATGATGCTGTACGGTGACGGGCCGCCGAGCGGTGAGATGGTGGGCGTGTTCGCCGAACTGCAACCCGACACCGGCGCCATCTAGTGCTCTGTCCAGGTTTGAATGCAGGTTTGCGTTGGTCGAGCGGAAAAGGGGTCAGGTACCAAAAACCAAATGGCCCAACGGGTGCTTCGC
>NZ_JBFHKV010001362.1:0-1902 GCF_041595215.1 Stieleria sp.
CGATCTTCCTGGATCGTGACGCGCTGTTTCGGCCCGAACTTGTCGAGTACGGTTCGCCGGATCCGCACGGACGCGTCATGCTGCAAGACTGGGAACTCGGTCTGGCCGTCAATCACGCATTGCGATACATCAAACCCGACGAAGCACTGCGGGCGGCGGTCCTGGACGGTCGTATGCGGACCCGGGACGATGTGCGCCGCGAAGTCCAACGGATGCTCGGCGATGACAGCATCCGAAAGCCTCGCATCCTGCAGTTCTTTCGAGACTATTTCGACTACGACCTCGGCGGCTACATCTGCAAGGACAACAAAGCGCTCGCGGAAACCGGCGTCAACGCGAGGGGAGTGGCGCACTACCGCGCGATGTTCGACGCGACCGCCAGCACGGATCGCTTGGTCGAACTGATCCTGCAAGAAGACAAGGATGTGTTGAAACAATTGCTGACGACGGACAAGGTGGTCGCCACCAAGAACGACCAGGTCTACTTCGGCAGAAAGCGAACCAAAGAAGAAACCGCTGCGGCGGTGGCCGAGGCAAAACGGGCAGCGGACGAAGAAACGAAGGAGGCGACCGCGGCGCTGGAATTGGCGAAAAAGGAATTGACCGAATTGGAACAGTCGATGAAGGCGAATCCGGACGAAGACACGGCGAAGAAACAGAGGGAGCTGACGGCGAAAGAAAGAGCGGTCACGGCTGCCGAGAAGAAACTGACTGCGTTGAAAAAGCAGCGCCGCGACAACGGAAATCACAGCGTGGACGAGGCCGAGCTGGCCGGACCGACGATCTTTGCCCGCGTCAGTCGCCGCAGCTTTGGCGCCGGATCGATGAAACCCGAGCGAGTCCTCGCCACCGCACCCGAAGGCCAACGGTTGGGCATCCTGACCCATCCCAGTTGGCTCGTTTCACACTCCGACGCAATGGACAATCACGCCATCTTGCGCGGTCGATGGATCCGCGAACGATTGCTCGGCGGCGGCATTCCCGATGTGCCGATCACCGTCGATGCGATGCTGCCCGATGAACCCCACAGCACCCTGCGCGAACGCATGCGGGTCACGCGGGAAACGTATTGCTGGACCTGCCACGAAAAAATGGATCCGCTCGGGTTGCCGTTCGAGATGTACAACCACGCGGGGCTGTATCGCACGCTGGAACTGGACAAGCCCGTCGACACCACGGGCGAGATCATCGATTCGGGGGATCCAGAACTCGACGGCGAAGTGACCGATGCGATTGAGATGATCCAAAAACTTGCCGAAAGTGAACGCGCCGAACAGGTTTTCGTGAGACACGCGTTCCGTTTCTGGATGGGCCGCAACGAAACGCTCCACGACGCTCCCGTGCTGCAAGACGCACACCGCGCCTACAAGGAGAGCGGCGGCAGCATGAAGGCACTGATCACCTCGCTGCTGACGTCGGACGCCTTTCTGTATCGCACCCGCAGCGAACCCGGAATGTTGGCCGAATCCAGGTAGGCGAGGCGAGCTGGCCGACGGTTGGGCGATGTGAGCGGCAGCGAACCGAGTCTCCCGGAGGGATGCCAGCGAGTAGCCGGAGGTCAGCGCAGCGTCACCTCCGGGAAGCACGTCCCACAATCCCCTCGACTCCGGACGGGGTCGCTGTGAATCTATCCGCCGGCGGTGCGGCAGTCTGCGTTCGTAAAGGAGTTGATGGGTGAGCTTGAGCGTGCGGGCTGGCCGGGTCCGAGGGCGCCGACATCATTTGCTTCGACACCCTTCGGGGTCGCGTCTGACGGGGGACCGGATGTCCGGAGGTGTCGCTTCGCTCACCTCCGGCTACTGGCTTTGACCCCGTCGGGGTAGGCCTGTCAACATGTTTTGGTGTATCCTATTACCCGCGGTTCACGTATTTTCACACGGATGAGGGATGGGTCATGGCCGA
>NZ_JBFHKV010001363.1:0-1901 GCF_041595215.1 Stieleria sp.
CGTCGACTGACCATGTTCTGTTTTTCAAGCCGATCGATCAATCCCGTGATCGCCGGGACCACTTGAATCATCCGCTCGGCAATTTCCAGACACGGCATCGGCTTGCCTTCCCCCCGCAGAATGCGCAGCACGTTGTACTGCGACGCCGTCAACCCGAACTCGCGGAACAGACGTCCGAAACGATTCTGAAGCTGGTCATTGGTCCGCAACAGGTTCAACATCGCCTCCTGCTCGGGTGACGAAAACGGTTTCTTCTTCTTCAACTCTCGCTGTAACCGGCCGCTTGTCATGATTGCCTCTCGCGGGTCGTGTTGGATTAGGCAATTAGTTTACACGTCAAGCGATGGCGGAAACAACTACGCGGCGATTGTGTGACAAAACGACAACAATCGACCGACAAACTCATCCGCCGTGAGTTTCCGCGTCGGCATCGGACGCGCTAGACGCGCGTCGGTACCGGACGACCGCGACCGCCAGCGTGATGACTGTCAGCGGAATGACGAACCCGATCATGACGATCGACAAGGTGCGATTGACCGCGGGCACGGTCGCCGCGGTGACCAGGTACGCCGTGTAGGCGACGTAATACGCAAGAAACAGACCGCCTTCCCAGCGGGCGATCAGGTGGCCGGTAAAGAAGATCGGCAGGCAGGCGACCGCGACCGCCACCATGACGGGCAGATCCAACTCAATCGCGGTGTTTGAAACCGCAACGCCCTGGGTGGAAACGAGTGAAGAAATCCCCAGCACGCCCATGATGTTGAACAGGTTGCTGCCGACGACGTTCCCCACCGCGATGTCGCGTTCGCCACGCATCGCGGCCACGATCGACGTCGCCACCTCGGGAAGCGAGGTCCCCGCGGCCACAATCGTCAGCCCGATCACCAGCTCGGAGACGCCGAATTGTCTGGCCAAGAGCACCGCCGCGTCTACGAACCATCGCGCGCCCAAGACCAGCAGCACGAGTCCGGCGATCAGCACCAACACGCTCACCAGCAGCCGCGCTGAGGAATTTCCAGCCGGCTCTGTTCCATATTCGGCTTCGTATTGAGCCGTGATCCCGGCCTGTTCCTTTCGGCTTTTGATCACGGCCCATGCCTCGTACCCGATCAGCCCCGCGACGAGCAACGCTCCATCGACTCGCCCGATCCGGCCATCCAGGGAAAAGACCATCACCAGCACGGACAGACCGACCATCAACGGCACGTCAAACCGTATCAGTTGCTGAGAGACTCGCAACGGGATGATCAGGGCCGAGATGCCCAGGATGAACAGCACGTTGAAGATATTGCTGCCCAAAACGTTTCCCATCGCTACATCAGGCTGTCCACGCAACGTGGATTGCAGACTGACGACCAACTCCGGCGCACTGGTGCCGATCGCGACCACGGTCAAGCCGACGACGAGCGGTGAGAGCCCGACCGCGAGCGCCAACTTCGATGCCCCACGCACCAACAGTTCCGCCCCGATCGTCAGGACGACCAAACCCATAACAAGCGTGAAACTGGTGACCAATGAACTTCCTTGGAAAGGGTGCGATCAAACGGCAGTCGTGGTCTGGGACCATCGCGTCGAACTGGGAAGATCGATTAAATCGCCAGACCGCCCGTCGTGCGGTTATAGTTTAGCAACGGTCCATAACGGAAGTACTTTGGAGAGGTGGAGACGTGCAGCGAGTTTGCCAGTTCGGATTGTTGATTGTTATCGTCGGTTTCGCCGTTGAAGGTTCTCCGGCGCTGGGGCAATCGCGTCGCGATGCGGAGAGCCGCGACGGGATGGTGGTCGCGGTGTCGCCCGATGCGGCGGAGGTCGGTGCGGAGATTTTGGAGCAGGGCGGCACGGCGGTCGATTCGGCGATCGCGACCGCCTTCGCCCTCGCCGTGACGCATCCATCGGCCGGC
>NZ_JBFHKV010001364.1:0-1901 GCF_041595215.1 Stieleria sp.
CCGACGCGGTCGAGGTGCTGGCGAGGATGGTCTTTCCCGTTCCCAACATCGAGCCACCGGACCAATCCAGACGCTCCGTGATCGTTACGTCACCCGTACCAGTCAATCGGGCCGAGCTGCCGGAAATCGCCAGGCCGGTCAGAATTGCTCCTGCTGAAATGTTCGCGGTCCGGTTTGAAATCGTTAAACGCTCCTCCGAATAGATGCTATTGACCGTGATCGACTGGTTGACTGCGACTGATAGATCTCCTAGTTGATCGGGGATCAGGACGTCGGCGGTGGCGTTGGGCAGGACGTCGCCGACCCAGTTGATCGGATCGTGCCAACTGGTTCCGTCACCGCCGCCATCCCAGACGAAGTTCGCGGTGTCGTCGTCGATGTTCGTCAACGTGATCGTCTGGCTTGGAACGGACTGGTAGTCCGCATCGGTGGTTGCGGCGATGCTGAGTGTGATCGAGTACTCGGTATCACCGTCATCGACCGGGTCGTCTTGGCCGGTGACCGTCACCGTCTGAGGCGTGTTGAAGTTGTCCGGCGTGAAGACGAGCTGCTCGACCGACACCGTGCCTTCACGTTCCAGCGATGACCGAACGTCGACGATCACGTCAGCAGTCGGCTGACTACCGAGGGAAACGGAAAACTCACTCGTGCCGCCAGCTTCGCTCGTTTGCGTCGAGGTCGGCGGCGTGACCACCAGGGCGATCTCGTCGTCGTCTTGATTGGTGATGGAGACGTCGACGGGGTTGAAGTCTTTGAAGTTCAAGTCATCGCTGACGGCCGCAGCCGTGATGATGGCGTAGGCGATGTCGCCATCATCTTGAAAATCTTCGACGCCGGTGACCGTGACCGACTGGGGCGCCCAATCGGTCGGGGTGAACGTCACCGAATCGGCACTGACGACGCCTTCCGATTCATCGCTGGATGAAATCCCGATGGTCACCGGTGCGGTCGGCTGCTGATCCAGAATCACGGAAAACTGGATGCTGCCACCGGCTTCGGTGGTCGTCAGGTTTTCAAACGGCTCGACACGGATGCTGACGAAATCGCCTTCCAAAAAGTATCCAGTGGGGGTGTTGTCGGTGGTCAACAGGCGATTGGGAGCGTAGTCGAGACCGGAAAACGAGGCGAAGTCACCCGTACGAGAGGCGTAGTCCACAATTTCAAATGAGTCACCTGCGCCGGGAGCGTAACCATCAGCGACGGCGACGCTGAGCGTACCGTCCAAGACTGCCGAGCCGGCTCGGACAAAGCCGAACTGATCCGGCGGAGGACCATTGAGATTGATTTGCAGCGTTCCGGCATTGCTCTGCTCGAACGCACCGGTGATCTTCAGGCCACCCTCAGCCGGAACGACCGTGCCGGCTTGGTTCACAACATCGGCGGAGATCGTTCCGTTGCCGCCGAGTGTTCCCGCTTCGATTAGTAGATTTCCGGCCGGGGCGAGCACGCTGGTGTCCCAAACGGAAACATCACCGCTGCTGGTCAAACCGCCGGTGAGGGGAAAGTTGGCGTTGGATCTGAGTTCGAGCGATCCCGTCGCTTCGTTACTGGCCAGCCCGGTGAGTGAATTCGCGCGCCCTGCATCGAGAATCCTGGCGCCGCCATGAAGCACCAAATGAGCTGCGTTGGCAGTGATCCCTTCATTGGGAAACTGTAAATGGTCAAACAAAACGTAGATTCCACCATCGACGCGCCCTCCCGAATAGTTGCTAGGAGCCTGATCCAACCGTAAGTCTTTCTCCACCGAGATCGTCCCAAAGTTGTCAATCGCGCCCCGGATATAGCGTGGCCCGATCTGCCCGGTCCCTCCGCCCACGATCGAATCGATGGTCCCGGTGGCTTGATTGACGAGCGCCCCACCGCTGACACGCAAAACCGCGTGAGCTTGGTCGTTGGTCCAG
>NZ_JBFHKV010001365.1:0-1901 GCF_041595215.1 Stieleria sp.
GATCGCGGAGATCAGGGCGCGTTCATGCACCACAAACGTTACGTCGACCCCGGCATCGTTGTCTTTGGTTTTGAAAGTGACATGGTCAAACGATTTCATCTCGTTCAACCGATGGACGTCGCCGAGCAAGACTTCGCGGCTGAAAAATCGCCCTTTCTTGGTCTGCATCTTTTGCAGGATCTCATGCTCGCTGAGCGCTCGATTGCCAATGATTTGAACACTGGTGACGACCTTGTCGCCGTGTTCGCGGCCGATCGGCAGGGCATCCTGGTTGTGGACGTGATCGCGGAACTTGGGACGTTCGGCCGGTCCCGCCGGACCGCCGCTCTGAGGACCTCCGCCTCCCATGCCCCCCATGCCGCCGCCCATTTGGGCCGCCGCAGGCAGTGAAAACGCCAAACAGGCAACCCCCGCGATAAACGCAGTGAAGCATTTTTTAGCGGTAGGGCGCGAGCCCGCCGGTGTCTTGGCAAAGAGGAGGGACCGGAGGGCTTGCGCCCTGCCGCTGAGAGCTCGTAATTGACCGGCAATAGATGCTTCACCGCGTTGCCCCGCGATCATCGCGGATGCCGACGCGCCGCCGGCGGTCTTGCACCAGCGGATTTCGGTCTCGGGGCATCCGTGCGTATTGATTCGTTGTGTCATTAGACGAAGGCAAACCGTTTCGACGAGGAAAACGCAATCCGTCCGTGGATCGTGTTTGGGCCACCGCGCGGTCATTCACAGCTCGCGCGATTCATGGCGTGAAAGGGTGTTACCAACGGGGCAAGTGCCAAGACAAGGCAGATTCCCTCAGCAACTTGCGTGAATCTGGTTGGAATCTTCGAAGAATGATGCGACAAAGAGGGTCAGGTACCCGAGAGACAAGCACATTTTCCGCACCGAGAGCGATGACGTTGGACGTGATTTTGTTTACCAGCCCCAAGGCGGGCAGCGGTGCGGCGCGCGAACAATTGCCCCGGTTGGCCGAGCTGCTCGCCGCCGCCGGGATCCAGTACCAGACGGTGACCTGCCCCCGCGAACTGAACGCCGTTGCGACGCGTCGGCGTGAAACCGGTGTTTCACAACCGGTCGTGGTGGCCGCCGGCGGTGACGGAACGATCAGCCTGGTCGCGTCCAGCACGTTCCCCGAAACGCCACTGCTGCCGATGCCGATGGGCACCGAAAACCTGCTGGCGAGGTACCTGGGGCAATCCAACGCCGCCGAAGCAGTGATGAAAACACTGACCGAAGGACGCGCGATCCAGGTCGATGCCGGGGAAGCCAACGGACGACTGTTTCTGATCATGGCGACGGCCGGGTTCGATGCCGAAGTCGTCCGCCGAGTGCACCTGCGACGCAAAGGACACATCCGTCGCCACAGTTACCTGAAACCGATCTGGCAAACCTGTCGGGCCTATCGATTTCCCGCCATCCGCGTCACGGCGATCGACGTCTCCGGCGAAGTCATTCAACAACGCCAGGTCGGCTGGGCGATGGCGTTCAACCTGCCGTGCTATGCCGCGGGACTGCGGATTCATCCTTCGGCAACCGGCGACGACGGAAACCTGGACCTGATCACCTTCGCCGGTCGCGGGCTGCTGAGCGGATTCGGCTACGCGCTAGGCATCGTGACGGGAATGCACCGAAGGTTCGGTAGCGTCCAAGAGAATCACGTGCTAAGCCTGCGATTCGAATCCGACCAACGTGTCGCCTATGAACTCGACGGTGACTACGCCGGACGGTTGCCACTGGAAATCAAAACGCTGCCGCAGAGGGTTCGGTTGTTGGTTAGCTGTTAGCTGTTAGCTGTTAGCTGTTAGCGGTTAGCGGTTAGCGGTTGACAGGAATTTGTTTTGCAGCGTGTGCGTTTTTTGGGGTTTCAACTTGAAACTTGAAACTTGAAACTTGAAACTTGAAAC
>NZ_JBFHKV010001366.1:0-1896 GCF_041595215.1 Stieleria sp.
AATCGAAGTCGTCGTCCATCTCGAATCCAGCACTGAAGATTCAGTCGGTCTGCAGATTTCGGTCCGCGACACAGGGATCGGAATTCCTCCCGATCGTCAACAAGCCGTTTTTGAATCCTTTCGACAAGCCGATGCGTCGACGAACAGACGATTCGGCGGCACCGGGTTGGGCCTGACCATTTCAACCCAGCTGGTCGAGCTGATGAACGGCCGCATTTGGGTGGAGAGCGAGGTCGGCACGGGAACGACCTTTCATTTCACGGCCCGCTTCGGCATCGTCGATCCGCAACCTACGCCGGTCGACACCGAAGTGTTGCACGGCGTCCCCGTGCTCGTGGTGGACGACAACGCGACCAGCCGCTCCATCCTGGACGAGATGCTCCGCCAATGGGGTCTCGCGGTGACGGTCGTGGCCGACGGTCAAGAAGCCCTCACGGAACTGCAGCGTGCCGCGGCGGACGGACGGCCCTATCCGCTCGCCATTCTCGATAGCGCGATGCAACCGATGGACGGTTTCGCGATTGCCGCACGCTTGCGACAGGATCCGGATGTCGCGTTGAAAGACTGTCCAATCATCATGCTCTCCTCGGCCGTCAAGGCGGGCGACGTGGAACAATGCAGGCAACTGGGTGTGGCCCGCTACATGCAAAAACCCGCGGTTCACTCGGACCTGTTGAAAACCATCCTCAAGACCACCGGGCATTCCGATTCGTCACAAGTGAGTCCCAAGGACAACGCGACCAAGACCTATCGCAAACTGAAGGTCTTGCTCGCCGAGGACGGCGACGTCAATCGAAAGGTCGCGGTCGGGCTGCTGTCGCATCAGGGCCATGAAGTCCTGGTTGCCGAAGACGGCGTGGAAGCGGTTGCGGCGCTCGATGAGCAACGATTTGACATCGTGCTGATGGATGTGCAGATGCCAAACATGGACGGCATCGAAGCCACCCGACTCATCCGCGAAAAAGAACACGAGTTGGATCGACACACGCCGATCGTCGCGATGACGGCCGGCGCGATGAAAGGTGACGAAGAACATTGTCTCGAAGCCGGAATGGACGGTTATATCGCCAAGCCGATCGACCCCGAGAAACTGTATGACCTCATGGAACGCTGTGTCAGCGGCGAGGCGATCGGACCCTCCAACGATCCCGTTTCGGTCGCACCCGAAAACGACGACACCAACGCCTCCTCCGACGTTGAACGAGAGCCCGGCAATAGCGACGGTTCGGACCTGACCGAGTTGATGAACGATCCGGCTGCCGCGAAGACGTTAGCCGCGATCGATATGGAAACCGCGCGCGAACGTTGCCGAGGGAACGATTCGCACCTGCGACTCCTTGCCGAGACCCTGATCGGTGAGGCGACTGAGCTGATGAAGTCCATGCGTGCAGCGGTCGATTCGCATGACGTCCAATCGATCCGCCGCTCCGCGCATTCGCTCAAAGGCGCCGCATCGGTGTTCGGCGCGACCGACGTCGTTGCTGGCGCCTTGCATCTAGAGACGATCGCGGAATCGGCTGACCCTGCCGAATTGAATGCCCAACTCGACAAGGTGGACGAGGAGGTCGGACGTCTGGTCGCGGCGTTGATTCTGCTCTGCAAGCAAGACGCGCAATGCTAACCTCCGCCGCACCGGGCGAAGCCACGACTGGTAGGCTCAGCCCCCCAACCCACGGCAGGTGCAATCTTTAACAGCAGGTAGTCGTGGGCTTTCTTTGCTGCGAGCGTCTCGACCCTCCCAAAACGCATTGGCACTTACACCATTCGCTTTTTGCCCAAAGGGCATGCATATCCATAGCCTGGGGCAAGCAAACCGAGCATTTGCGAGGGTCGCGCCGCCCCAGGAACCGCATCGCAATGAGGTAAACTTTGGCCAAGGGCCATGCACAACCTTCG
>NZ_JBFHKV010001367.1:0-1894 GCF_041595215.1 Stieleria sp.
CGCCGACCGAGCAGGACGCGGAGCATGTTGGCCTGGTCGGGCAGATCCAAGGTTCCGGCGCCGTAACCGATCGAGTCGACGATCATCGAGGGAATCGGCCCGAATTCGGTACACAGTTCTTTGAGGATCGCGGCGCCGGTCGGCGTGGTCAGCTCTTTGGCGATCGAGCAGGACGCGATCGGGATTCCGGCCAGAATTTCAGCCGTCGCCGGTGCCGGGACCGCCACGAGCCCATGATCGATTTTGATCGATCCGGTTCCCGTCGGAACCGGCGATGCCATTGCCGAGGTGATGCCCAAACTTGTGATCCCCACGGCTGCCCCGACGATGTCGGCGATCGAATCGATGGCCCCGACCTCGTGGAAGTGGACTTTCTCCAGCGTCGTCCCGTGCACCTTGGCTTCCGCAACCGCGACGTGGCCGAAGATTCGCTTGGCCAACGATTTGGCCGCCTGGTCGATTTCGCCGGCCGAATCGATCATGTCCGTAATGTGGTGCAAATGCCGGTGGGCGTGCTCGGGCGGATGGTTGATTTGAACCGAGACGGCACGGAACCCGCACTTTTTGACGTCGCTGGTCGTGATCGACAGATCCGGCAACCCCATCGATCGAATCGCCGCCTCGATCGCCGCCGCATCGGCCCCCAAATCGATCAGGGCCCCCAGCGTCATATCGCCGCTGATCCCGCTAAAGCAATCAAAGTAAGCAAATCGTGTCATGAGTGGTCAATCAAAGAGAGTGGGACGGAGAATTCGATTCCGAAAGACACAGCTGACAGCCCATCGCCCCTCTGCTCGCCTCGCCCGCCCCTCCCTGGCCGATTGGCCTTTCCAATCGGGAAAACCACCCCTCACCAGAAGGGATGAATCTTCCATCGGGAGAGTGCATGAAGGTCGCTGTCCGAAGGTCGCTGTACACCGTGATCTCGTGTCGTTATACTCCGCGACCCTCAAAGCGACCATTGATCGCGAGAACCCGGGGAGAGGCTCCGGGGCATAGACACAGATTACCAGCGTTCGACTTCGAGCGCCACCCGGTGAGAGATTCCGATGAAAGTTGTCAGCAGCATTGGCGCACTGAAGTATCGCCACCCCGATTGCCAAGTCGTCAAACGTCGTGGTCGGGTCTACGTGATTTGCAAGAGCAATCCGAAATTCAAAGTCCGTCAGGGCGGCGCGAAAGTCAAAAAGACCCGTCGTTAGGGTTCGCTCGCCGAATAGGCATCCAGCCTATCTTGCGGCAACCTCGACGAATTGGACGCCTAATCCCACTCGGACGCGAGTCCCACGAATCGGCAGCCCAGCGGCTGCCGATTTTTTCGTGCGCGCAACCGGCAATGTCCGCGACGAGCAGTTGGAAGTCGCTATGGTTTGTCGATCTTATTTAGAAGCTCGACACGGTTGGTGAGCCGCTGGCCGTAAGGCCCCAGGCGTTGCGCCCAAGGCCCGGCCGCTTACGCGTCACGGCTCACTCATTCATCAACCGCTCAGGCCCCTAGATTTTTTCCACGTAGGCGAAATAGGCGCCGAAGACTTCTCCGGAATCGGTTTCAAAGGTTGCGGTCATCGTCGTCGTCTCGGGTTCCAGGTCCATCTCGAACACGACTTCTTTTGCACCTTCAGGCACCGCCGCGGACTTTTCGACGCCACCGATTTTTAGTGTGGCTTTGGCTGCCGCGACGGGCTTGCCGGGCGTTTCCCGAAATGCTTTTTGCCCGGGCACCGGCGGTCCCGGTGGCAGCGGGCTGGCGATCGGCCGATCGACCTCCTCGGGCCAACGACGCAACCGAACCACGGACTTGCCGCCCTCGGTGATCTTGACGTTCCAGAACCCGGTGTTGGCCGGGCCGTTCATCGCCGCCCGCACCTGGCTTTGATTCCAGGGTGTCATCCGC
>NZ_JBFHKV010001368.1:0-1891 GCF_041595215.1 Stieleria sp.
CGAACCGTCGCGGATGCCCCGCATCGCGTCACGAAATTCTTGCTCGGTCAAGGAACTGTCCAGACGGGCGGCGCGGATCCCACGTGCGGCCAAGGCGTCACACTGGTCCTTCATCAACGCGATCAGCGGCGAAACGACGACGGTCGTGCCGCTGAGCATCTGGCTGGGCAATTGGTAACACAGACTCTTGCCGCCCCCGGTCGGAAACACCGCCGCGACATTCTTTCCCGCCAACAAACGCTCGATCACCGCCGCCTGACCGCTGCGGAACTCCTCCAGTCCGAATCGGTCTCGCAAAATCTGACGTGCTTCTCCGGCCAACTCCGATTCAGCCAATGTCATGGTCGTTCCTTGTATACTATGCCTTCGGCTCAATCATCAACGCAGCATGCTTCCCGTCCGACGCTAAGGTTTACCAACCCCGCCATGAAATCAATCCCGCTACGTTCATTTTTCTGCTCGCTGGCCGTGATGGTGCTGGCCTGTTGCTGGCACGTAGAAACCTCCGGCCAAGAGACACCGCCCAACGTCGTGATCATCTTCATCGACGACATGGGCTATGCCGACATCGGCCCGTTCGGCGACACGGGCTATCCGACGCCGAATCTGGACCGCATGGCTGCCGAAGGTCGCAAGTTCACCGATTTCTGCGTCTCATCGGCCGTTTGCAGCGCCTCCCGCTCGGCCCTGATGACGGGGTGCTACCACAAACGCATCGGTATTTCCGGGGCACTGGGTCCGAAGTCAAATATCGGGCTCAACTCCAACGAAACCACGATCGCGGAATTGTGCCGCAGCAAAGGGTATCGCACCGCGATTTATGGAAAGTGGCATCTGGGACACCACCCCAAGTTTCTGCCCACCAACCACGGCTTCGACGAGTATTACGGGATTCCGTATAGCAATGACATGTGGCCATTGCACCCGGCCACCGTCGCCAAACGACGCATCGATCCCGACGCACCGAGCAATTGGGCCGAATTGCCGATGATCAAGGACACCCAAATCGTCATCGACAGCATCCAACCGGCCGACCAAGAGCAGATGACGAAGCAGTTCACCGAGCGGGCCGTCGAATTTATCCGGCGCGATTCCGAAAAACCGTTTTTCCTCTATCTGCCACACCCGATGGTGCACGTCCCGTTGTTTGTCTCCGACGACTTCCGCGGAAAGAGTGGTCGCGGTTTGTTCGGCGACGTGGTCATGGAAGTGGATTGGTCGGTGGGCCAGATCTTGAACGCGATCGAAGACATCGGTGTCGAACGCAACACCCTGGTCGTGTTCACCAGCGACAACGGCCCCTGGCTTTCATACGGGACACACGCCGGAAAAGCGACGCCGCTGCGCGAGGGCAAGGGCACGATGTTTGAAGGCGGCTATCGCGAGCCGACGTTGATGTGGTGGAAGGGAAAGATCCCGGCGGGAACCACTTGCGACACCTTCGCCAGCACGATTGATTTGCTGCCCACGATCGCCGCACTGGCCGACGCCGAATTGCCCGATCACAAAATCGACGGCCACGACATCCGCCCCCTGATGTTCGGCCACAACGATGCCAAAACACCCCACGAATCGTTCGCATGTTTTTACAAGGGCGAATTGGAAGCGGTGCGAAATGAACGCTTCAAGTTGGTGTTTCCACACAAGTACCGCACTCTCAACGGACACCCCGGTGGCACCGGCGGACTACCGATCGCCTATCAAAATAAAATGGCCAAGCGGGCGTTGTACGATTTGGACAACGACATCGGCGAAACGACCGATGTGTCGGCCGAGTTCCCCGACGTCGTCGCCGAACTGGAAGCCGCAGCGGCCAACTATCGCAACGAGATGGGCGACAAGTTGACCCAAACCAAAGGGACCGAGATCCGGCCGGCCGGAAAGCTGGAAC
>NZ_JBFHKV010001369.1:0-1891 GCF_041595215.1 Stieleria sp.
ACACTATTGAGGATCGGATGCTCTGCGGCCTGATCGGTAATGACCGCTCGCGCGCCTTGGCGTTTGTGTTGGCCGTGGTGGCTGACCCACTGCTCACCAAGGATCTTGCGTCCAAAGTTGCCATAGGTCACCTCACCGCCGAATGAACCCTTTCCGTTGAAGGCGTGTGTCGCGGTGCGGATCCCGATCAACGGTTTTCCGGCGTTGATGAACTTGGTGATGTGGGCCGCTTGCGACTCGCTGGGTTTGCGAAAACGCGTTCCGATGATCATCAAGTCGGCATCGTCGAGCGCTTCCCAGCCGACCACGCCGCTCTGGTTGTTCGGGTCGATGTATCGCCCATCGGCGGACATCGAAAACAGAACGGTGCAATCGAAGCCGTGTTTCACGCTCAGGATTTTGGCCAACATCGGCATCGACTCTTCGGTGCGATACTCTTCGTCGCCCGAAACGAGAACGATTTTGCCTTGGGAGTCACCCTTGGCGGGAAAGTGGAGCACGCCCGACTGGGCTGCCACGCTGTGACTGACCAGCGGAACGAAAAGCAGGGCGAGTGAAAGAAGCGTACGGTAAATCATGCTGCGGGACGGGGTTAAAGGACGACGGGGCAGAAAGGAGTCGCGACGGGAGCTGTCACAACAAGAGTTTAACGAGACAACGCCGGTTTGAGGTCCGGCGGTCGGAAAATACCCGCACGAACCGTCCGCCCGTGGTCCTCGGACGCTGGCGCGAACCGGCTGATGTCAAACGATGACCAGCCGTTTGGCGTGAGCGGACGGGCCCAAACCGTGTGGCGGATCATTCAAATCGTTTGCAGCAAGCGAACCCAACGCAGCAGGTCATCGATCTCTGTTTCACCGCCCAGCGCAATGGGGTATCCGGCGGTCGCCAGCGGTGCCAGCCAGGTCGGGCCGTTGTCGAGTGACTCGATCGGCAACATGATTTCCAGGGCGCGATCGGGCTCGTTTTCACGCAGCCGAACGGCGGGGGGCTTGGCACTTGCCGAGACCGCGATGCCGGCAAAATTCTTTCGATCCGACAGCGCCATCGCGATCACCATGGAATCGGCTGCCGAAGCCGGCGTGTCCTTGATCGCACCGTTCGCCGCGACCGCGCTAACGAGGACGGGGACTCGCTGCGCCATCAGGGTGGCCATGCGAGAGACGACGTCGATTTCTTTTTGTTGCCAACGCTGTTCATCTTCGCTGCAGACGGCGCAGACCACGACGCCGGATTTTCCGGCTGCATCGCGCCAACCCTGCAACGCTTTTTGCGGGTCGCGGGTGTCCGGGGGGAGCAACAGCACCAGCAACGCCAGTCCGTCGTCGGCCGCCATCGCATCGGGTTTGGGGGCCACGTAGGCGGCGAGATTGGGGACATCGGGAAGCCGCAATTCCTGGACATCCCAAGGGTTTTCAGGCGGTTCGCCGGACCATTGATCGATCGTCTTTTTGAGTGTCGGTCCGGCGATCGACGTGGGGGTCAATTTGATTTCCAACGGTTCCCCGTCACGATCGATGGCCAGCGTCAGTTCTTCATCGGCGACCGCGGTGATCATCGTCCGACCGGCCGTTGCCACGTCTGTGATTTTGGTTTGATTGATTTGCTTGATCACATCGCCGGGGTTCAATTTGCCGTCGGCAGCTGTGTCGGGGACGACGGCGCGGACGACCACGTTGGGCTGCTTCGGTGCCTCGTCGTTGGCTTCCTCGGTGTCTTCTTGCGTCTCTTCGGTCAACCAGACGCCCAGGCGCTGCGGATTCAACGGGGGAATCGACTCGGCCAGCGTGACGCTGACGGTCCGTGTTTCGCCGTTTCGACGCAACGTGATCTCGAGCGACTCGCCGGCATCGTAGGGGCCGAGGGCTTGTTTGATTTGCTGAAACATCCG
>NZ_JBFHKV010001370.1:0-1889 GCF_041595215.1 Stieleria sp.
AAACATGTTTCGACGAGATGGATCGATTGGAGACACCGGCACGCGTGATTGGCGGGTACGGCCAGACCAAGTGGGCGGCCGAGAAGTTACTGTGGTCGATCGCGGGAACGCAAATCCCGGCGATCTATCGGTTGGGGCTGTTGACCGGAGACACAAAACACGGCGTCGGCGGCCTTCACGACCAGCTGGCGATGTTCACGCGGGGAATCGCGTTGCTGGGGCAATACCCCGAAGGCATCGACGACTTTTGTTTTGACGTGACACCGGTGAATCAAGCGGCGCGCGGAATTGTCCGCCTCTTGCTCGACAACCATTCCGGTGCGTTCCACCTGTGCGGTCCGCAACCGGTTTCCGCGTCGCGTTGGATTGGGGCGATGCAACGAGTGGGGATTGATTTGGCACCGGTATCGCGTCAGCATTTCAAATGCACGGCAGATCGCTACCAACGGGATGAAACGAACACAAACGTCGACCGTCGGGACGTCGCGGCGGCCTGCCTGGCGTTGACCTATCGAACGACGGCTTCAGATAATCACCGAGCGATGGATTTGTTTTTGGCGACGAAGACTCGATTCGATGCGACGCGGGCAAACCATGTGCTGCAACCCACTGGAGAACAGATCCGTCCGGTCAGTGATCGGCAACTGCAAACAATGGCGGGTGTGATGTTGAAATCGATCCGAGGGAGGGCGGAGGCATGACGACGGGAATGGTGTTGGGAAAGTTCTTGCCGCCGCACCTGGGGCATGCGTATCTCGTTGATTTCGCGCGGCACTATGTCGACGACTTGACGGTCGTCGTCGGCACGCTTGCCGCAGAACCGATACCTGGCGCCCGACGCTACGAGTGGATGCGAGAGATGTTCGCCGGAACGGGAACGCGTGTGGTACATCTGGACCAGGAACTGCCGCAAGACCCATCGGAACACCCTGAGTTTTGGCGACTCTGGGAGGACGCGCTGCGTCCTTTGCTTCCCCAGCGGTTGGACTACGTCTTTGCTTCGGAACCGTACGGGTGGAAACTAGCCGAGGTATTGGGGGCACAGTTCGTGCAAGTGGACATCGATCGCAGCGTGATGCCGGTCAGTGGAACCAAGGTCCGCGAAAAGCCTCTTGCCCATTGGCGCTATCTTCCGCCTTGTGTGCGGAGTCACTTTGTTCGACGCGTCAGTGTTTTCGGTCCTGAATCAACCGGCAAGAGCACGCTGGCAAAAGACTTGGCGGAACATTTTCGCACCATCGCCGTTCCCGAGTATGCACGCACGTTGATCGAGTCCCAGCAGGGACGGATCGAAGCCGCTGACATTGCACGCATCGCGCGTGGGCAAGCGGCCAGTGAAGACGCCTTGGCTCGGGCCGCCGACCGCGTGTTGTTTTGCGACACGGACTTGTTGTTGACGACGATCTGGAGTGATTGGCTGTTCGACGATTGCCCAGACGAAGTCACCCGTGAAGCGGGCCGGCGAACCTACGATCTGACCCTGTTGACCGACGTGGACGTGCCTTGGGTGGAAGACCAGGTTCGCTACCTGCCCCGAGACCGCAGCAATTTTTTCCAGCGATGTGAAACGGTGCTGCAAGCACACCAGCGACGTTACGTCGTATTGCGAGGTTCCTGGGAAGAGAGATTCCAAACGGCCGTTGATGCGGTGGACGCATTGCTGACGGAGTGATCCATGATGCCGCAATTATGTCGGTCATGCTGTGCAGGACGACCGCCTGACACCAAATCATGTGGATGGGGAAACCATATCACGGCATTTGCCCAGAGGGCATGCACAACATAGCCTGGGGTCAGGGAACGAGCGCAGCGTAGTGACCGCCACCCCAGGAAAGGAACACCATGCCCTCTCCCCCCCTTACGAACGGCCGGCGGCAAAGCCGCCGGCC
>NZ_JBFHKV010001371.1:0-1887 GCF_041595215.1 Stieleria sp.
AAGATCAGCGGCACTGGCCACATCGATCCAATCGTTCTGAGACGCTGATTCCATTGTTTTTTCCTTTGCGGGAGTTGCCCCAGTCGACGAGCGCCCGGCAGCCGCCGATCCCGGCACGCCTTCTCCACCCGCGGTTTTTGTGATCGGGCCGCTGCTGCGGCGACCCGACGCTGCCCCAGCTATGTCCGGGCTGTGCCTTCGATACAATACTGCCACTGACACTTCAATGCGATCGCGACCTGCCGGTCCCACAAAAACTGGAAAAGACGGAGTTTGAAAGTGAAGCGAATCATCTGCCCCATCGCTGCGTCCTGTGTTGTCGCACTGTCCCTGCTGTCCGTCCCGGCAGTCGGGCAAGAAAGTGCGGCCACCGAAACATCGACCCAACCCAACGAAAATGACGGTGATCAATCACCCCAGGAACTGATGAAAGTCACCGAAATCGAAGGCATCTCAGAATACAAGCTCGAAAACGGCGTCCGCGTGCTGCTGTTCCCCGACGACAGCAAGGAGGTCGTGACGGTCAATATGACAGTCTTTGTCGGCTCCCGCCACGAGGGTTACGGCGAAGCCGGCATGGCGCACTTGCTCGAACACATGCTCTTCAAGGGGACCCCGGCGCACCCCTCGATCCCCAAGGATCTGACCGAGCGGGGCGCCAATTTCAACGGCACCACGTGGGTCGACCGCACGAATTACTACGAGACCTTGCCGGCCAGCGAAGACAATCTGCAATTCGCCCTGTCGTTGGAAGCCGATCGATTGATGAATAGCTTCATCAAGGGCGAAGACTTGGAAAGCGAAATGACCGTGGTTCGCAATGAATTCGAGCGGGGCGAAAATTCGCCGTTCCGGGTTCTGATGCAGCGCATCCAGTCGGCGGCCTACGATTGGCACAACTATGGGCAATCGACGATCGGCAACCGCAGCGACATCGAACGGGTGCCGGTGGTGAACCTGCGCCGCTTTTATCGCAAGTACTATCGCCCGGACAACATTCTATTGATCGTTGCGGGGAAGTTTGACGAGGCCAAAGCGATTGAAATGATCGGTGATTCCTTCGGCGGGCTCATCGCGCCGGACATCCCGATCGACCCGACCTACACCACCGAGCCGCCCCAGGATGGTGAGCGAACCGTGGTGTTGCGACGCGTCGGCGACGTGCAACTGGTCGGAGCCGCCTATCACATTCCATCGGGCAGCCACCCCGACTTCGCCGCCGTCAAAGCCCTTTCGATCGTGCTGGGAGACGAGCCCAGCGGCAGACTTTACAAGAACCTTGTCGAAGCCAAAGTCGCCAGCAACGTGTACTCGCTCGCCTACGCGTTCGCCGAACCGGGATTGTTAATGGCGATCGCCGAAGTCCCCGAAGACCAGTCGATCGAAGACGCTCGCGTCAAGCTGATCTCGATCTTGGAGGATTCGTTCGCAGAGAACCCGATCACCGAACAAGAAGTCGAGCGTGCCAAGCAGCAAATCCTAAAGCAACGCGAACTCGAAGCGGCCAACACCGACAAACTGGCCGTCTCGCTGAGCGAATGGGCCGCCCAAGGCGACTGGCGACTCTACTTCCTGTTCCGCGACATCGTTGAAGAACTCAATGCGGAAAAGGTTCAAGCGGCCGCGCAGAAGTACTTGGTCCGCAACAACCGCACGGTCGGACTGTTCATTCCCAGCGATGATGCCCAACGCGTTCAAATCCCTGAGTCGCCGGATCTGCTGGCCAAGCTGAAGGACTACAAGGGACGCGAAGTGATTCAAGCCGGCGAGCAATTCGATCCCGATCCCATGAAGATCGAAGCGCGGACGCTGCGTGGAACGCTCGACAATGGAATCGAATACGCCCTGTTGCCCAAGCAGACACGCGGGGGATCGGTTTCCTTGTAC
>NZ_JBFHKV010001372.1:0-1886 GCF_041595215.1 Stieleria sp.
CGACGCGCTGGCCGACGCGGCGAAGCGGTCCAGCACCACCGCGGCCATCCAAGCGGTTCCACTGTCGTTCGAACTGGTGGACCAGGCCTGCGCGAAACTGGTCGGACAGTTCGATGCTCAAAACGGCGGATTCGGCGGAGCACCAAAATTTCCTCCCCACGGCACGTTGGCCTTGCTGATCGACCAATACCGGCGCAGCGGTGACAAGTCGCTGCTTGAGCCGATTACCAAGACACTCGATGCGATGTGGCTCGGCGGCATGCACGATCACCTCGGCGGCGGCTTTCACCGTTACGCGACCGATTCCGATTGGCTGCTGCCGCACTTCGAAAAAATGCTCTACGACAACGCACAACTGATGCGTCTCTACGCCGACGGTTATCAAATCACCGGCGACGAGCGCTACCGTGACGCCGTCGAAGACATCGATCGTTGGGTGCGGCGTGAAATGACATCGCCCGAAGGAGCGTTTTACAGCGCGCTCGATTCAGGTGAAGTCGGAAAGGAAGGCGAAGCGTATGTCTGGACCGCGGAAAAGATCAAAGAAGTGCTCGGTGAAGAAGACGCGGCACTGTTTTCGCAAGTCTACAACATCGTCCCCGAAGGGAACTTCTTGGAGGAGTCGACCGGACACAAGACCGGCGAAAACATCCCCCACCTGAAGCAGCCTCTCGAAGCGATCGCCCAATCGCATCCGCTAGGCAAGCAAGGCTTGATCGATCGAATGGAAGCGATTGAGGAAATGCTGTTGCGCGATCGGCTGACTTGGCCCCAGCCGCACAAGGACGATAAGATTCTGACCAGCTGGAACGGATTGATGATCGACGCATTGGCACACGCCGGTCGAGTTTTGGACGAACCGAAATACATCGAATCCGCCGCCGCGGCAGCCGACTTCATTCTCGAATCGATGGTTCGCGATGGAAAGTTGCTCCGCACGTACCGCAGCGGAACGGCCAAGTTGCCCGGCTATCTGGACGACTACGTCTACTTTTGCAAGGCACTGTTGGAACTGCACGCGGCGACCGATCAACGGCGATGGCTCGACGAAGCGACCGGGCTGGCTGATTTCATGCTCGGTGAATTTGAAGACGACGCCGATGGCGGGTTCTTTTTCACCGGAGACTCGCACGAAGCCTTGATCGTGCGTTCCAAAAACCTTGGCGGTGGCGGCAACATGCCCAACGCCAACGGCATCGCGGCGCAGTTGCTGATCGATCTGGCCGAGTTGACCGGCCAGGATAAGTACCGCGAATCCGCGGCAAGAACCCTGCAGTCCTTTTCCGGTGTGATGGCCAAGCAGCCGCACACGACCGAGCACCTGCTGATCGGAGTGTCTCGCTATCTGGCCACCGCCTCCGCGGTCACCGCTGAAGCTGCTAACGGCGAACGTACCAAGCGAGTCGATCCGATCACGTTCACGGTCGGTTTGTCCAAGTCTCAGGTTCGACCCGGTGAGGCGCTGACGGTAACGGTGACGCTGGACATCGACGAAGGTTGGCATCTCTACGCGGCGAATCCCGGTGCGGAGTTTTTGATTCCAACAAAGGTCTCCGTCCAAAGCGATGCCGCGATCACGATCGGCAAGGTCATCGCCCCGAAACCGGAGTCGCGCGTCGATCCGATCCTGAAAACCAAACTCAACACCTACGCGGGAAACATCAGCTTCGAAATTCCCGTCACGATCGATGAAGGCGCGAAGGCTAAAGCGGCCACGCTCACCGTGGTCGTCGATTCGCAAGCGTGTGACGACTCGAGGTGTTTGGAGCCGGAGAAAACGACGTTTGAGTTGGGGTTGGAGGTTCGCAGGGACTAAATGCTCGGCTTGCTTGCCCCAGGTTATGGAGATGCATGCCCTTAGGGCAGCGGGCTAGCGACCAACGCCA
>NZ_JBFHKV010001373.1:0-1885 GCF_041595215.1 Stieleria sp.
AACAATACTTGGTGGATTTCTGCCAGCTTGGCAGGCGAGATCTTTTGCACTTTGCGGTCGTAGGTGATCAAGCCGTTGATCTCGCCTTCCACGTCGGTCGTCTGGGTGTAGACACCGGCGGCGATGCCTTTGCCACGTAATTCGTTGAGCATCTTCAGCGACGTGACGTAGCGGGCCTTGTATTCGGCTTCGTTTTGCGGCAATCCGCCATAGCCCCAGTTGCGACGATTGGCGTCCCAGAGATGGCCTTTGACGGGATAGCCGTGACCTCCGAATTCTCCCATGACTTTGATGTAGTCCTCGAAGCGTCCGCCGGCGCCTTGATCGAACGGGAACTCGGGGTGGGGGTACGCGTGGGCGTCGACGACATCACCGACCGGCCAAAAGTTGCCGCCGCTGGCGATGTTGACCAATCGCGACCGGTCGCGATCGACCGTCCACTTGCCGACTTCGACCGTGCGATGTTGTCCCCAAGCCTCGTTGAAGGGCACCCACACCACGATCGACGGATGGTTTTCCAGCAGCGCGATCATGCGTTCCAATTCGACCATGAATTGCCGGTGATGCCGGTCAGGCCAAACGGCGTCTTCGGGGTCGGGTTGCAAACGCGTCCACTTGGGATTGTTGCCCGCGCTGACCTGGTCTTGCCAAACCATCATGCCCAGTCGGTCGCAGTGATAATAATAACGTCGCGGTTCGACCTTGATGTGCTTGCGAATCATGTTGAATCCGGCGTCCTTGAGCCACTGGATATCAAACAACATCGCTTCATCGGACGGCGGTGTCAGCAAGCCGTCGGGCCACCATCCCTGGTCGAGTGGTCCCCAGTGAAAAATCGTGTCGCCGTTGAGCGTGAATCGCCAGTTCCCGTCGGCGTCTTTGACTTTGCCGACGTTGCGAATGCCGGCGTAGGACGCGACCCGATCGAGCGTCACCGCATCGGCGCCGACCAGGGTTGCTTCGATGTCGTAGAGGTGTGGTGACGAAGGCGACCAGAGTTTTGCATCGGCGATCGTCAACTCGATGGCGTCGCTTCCCGAACCCTCCGCCACGATGTTTTCGCCGTCCTTGACGACGACGCGGACTTCGCCATCGCCTCGGACGAGCGGGGTGACGGTGATGCTGCCGGTGTCGGCGTCGGTAGCAATTTTCAGATCACCGATGTGGTTCGGTGAAACCTCTTCCAACCAAACCGTTTGCCAGATTCCCGAAACCTGTGTGTACCAGATTCCGCGTGCGTTGAGCGTTTGTTTGCCCCGCAGTTGGTAGTTTTCGGTTTCATCTTCGACTCGGACGACCAGCTCATTGTCGCCGTCTCGCAAGGCGTCGGTGACGTCGAACGTGAACGCAGTGTTGCCACCCTGATGTTTGCCGACGGACTGGCCATTGACGAAGACTTCACAGCGATAGTCAACGGCTTCGAAGTTCAGTAGCGTTCGATTGGATGCAGATGGTGTTGCACGAAACGTTCGTCGATACCAAAGCGCGTCGGTAGCGTCCAGCAACCGCTGCACGCCGCCGAGTTTTGATTCCAAGCAGAAGGGCACCAGAATCTCACCGTCCCACTCGTCCGGCTGCTCGGTTTGCTCGACCGGCGTGATCGCATAGTCCCAGTTGCCGTTCAGGTTGGTCCAGTTGTCGCGTTGCAATTGCGGGCGGGGATACTCTGTCCAAGCATTTTCCGGCGTGACGTCTGCGCCCCAGGTGGTAATCAATTCGGATTGGAACGGTTTGGTGTCGCGTGGCGGAGCCGGTAGCTTCGGAACGTTGTCAGCATCGACTAGATGTACGTCAATGAACTGGCCGCCACTGGTTTGGCGACAGTGGACGGCCAAGATATTACGGCCGAGCTTGAGCGCCGATCGTTTCTCGCGATCGATGGAAA
>NZ_JBFHKV010001374.1:0-1883 GCF_041595215.1 Stieleria sp.
TCGGGGTGATCAAATCGGCGTGGGGTGGCAAACCCGTTGAGACGTTTACCAGTCGCGAGGCACTCGAGACGTTGCCCGGTACGAAGCGGTTGGTCGACGCGGCGATCGAGGCTGACAAGGCCTACGATCCCGAGAAAGCCAAGGTCGCCTACCAGGCTCGACTGGACCGGTGGCAAGCCGACGCGGCGGAACGCCGCAATCGACCCAACGAGCAGCGCGCTCGCGCGCCGCGAAAACCGACGCCGCCCAAACGTCCTTTGAACACCGAAGGAAAACCCGGCGTGCTCTTCAACGCCATGATTCATCCCTTCGTCGGCTACGCGATGCGTGGAGCGATCTGGTACCAGGGCGAAGCCAACGCGAAACCGGGCGCGGTCCCTTATGATCAAACGCTGCCGCTGATGATCCGTGATTGGCGACAACGCTGGAACGATGACTTTTCCTTTTACTTTGTCCAACTGGCAAATTTCCGAGGCCCCTCGACCGAGCCCGGAACCCCGGATCCTTGGGCGTTGCTTCAAGATCGAATGCGGTTGATTTTGGACACCACGCCCAAGACAGGGATGGCGATCATCAATGACGTCGGCGCGGCCAACGACATCCATCCGAAGAACAAGAAAGATCCGGGCGAGCGATTGGCCCGCTGGGCATTGGCCAAAGATTACGGCCGTGACATCGTCTTCTCGGGGCCGCTGTATCGCGACAGCAAAATCGAAGGCAACGCGATTCGTGTGACATTCGATCAAGCCGGCGAGGGGCTGAAATCGCGAGACGGCGAAGTGTTGAAACGGTTTGAAATCGCCGGCAAGGATCAGCAATGGCATTGGGCCGATGCCAAGACCGTCGGCAAAGACAGCGTGCTGGTCAGCAGCGCCGACGTTCCCGCACCGGTCGCCGTGCGCTACGCCTGGGCGTCCAATCCCGAAGGTGCGAACCTGGTCAACAGCGAAGGCTTGCCCGCGTCGGTGTTCCGCAGCGATGACTGGGACGATGTCACCTCTTCAGGGCGACAGTCAGCACAAAAGGCGAGCAAGTGAACAGCACCATCAATCGTCGATCGATGCTCTGTGGTGGCCTCGGTTTTGGCAGCCTGGCACTCAACGCGATGCTCAGCCGCGACGGTTACGCCGCCGCGCCGGGTAGTTCGTCGGGTAGTTCGTCGGGCAGCCCGGCGTGGGCACCACCGAATGGCTTGCCGCATTTTGCCCCCAAAGCGAAAAGCGTGATCTGGCTTTTCATGCGTGGCGGTGTCAGCCACATGGAAAGTTTCGATCCCAAACCGGCGCTGACCAAGTACGCCGGGAAAACGATCAACGAGACTCCGTTTGCCGATGTTCAAGATCCGGAGAAACTGAAACGGGTTCGGGTCGTCGTCGTCAACGATGCCAACGGCCAGCAACGCAACAAGATCTATCCGTTGCAAGTCGGCTATCAAAAGTATGGTCAAAGCGGAATCGAAATCAGCGACTGGTTCCCGCATCTGGGAGCCTGTGTCGATGACCTGGCCGTGATCCGGTCGATGTGGACGACCGATGACAACCATGGTGCCCAAGTGCAGTTTCACTCGGGGCGACACATGCTCGATCCTCGTGTGCCGACGATCGGCGCCTGGGTCAACTATGGGCTGGGAACACTCAACGAGAATCTGCCCCAATTCATCGGCATGGGACCGCGTTTTTTTGACAAACGCGACGGACACTATTTGGGGCCGGCTTACGACAGCGTCGCATTGAAAGTGGACCCGAACAATCCTCTCGACTATGCGAGCCCCGAAGGAGACATCTCCGCCGGCCAGCAGCGTCTCGGATTTGACTTGGTGCGTCGCTTGAATCACTTGACGGCCGAGCAGTATCCGCACGACCCAGAGCTGGAAGCGAGGATCA
>NZ_JBFHKV010001375.1:0-1878 GCF_041595215.1 Stieleria sp.
GCCTTGTTGCGAAACATCACGTACGAGAATACCGACACCGTCGCGGCGACCACGGGAACACGCACGATTCGCTTCACCGTCAATGACGGCGATGGCGCGGTCAGTTTGAATCACGACGCCACGGTCAATGTCGTGCAAGGTGCACCGGGAGGCGTGTTGAGTGGTCTGGCGTTGTGGTTGAGGGCCGACGCCGGTGTCACCATCGGTTTGGGTGGGGTCAGCCAATGGGAAAACCAGGTCACCAATGCGACGCTGGCCGATCTTCAACAAGCTCTCTCCACTCAGCGCCCGGATCTGATCGCGTCCGGATTGAACTTCAATCCGATCATTTCATTTGACGGCATCAATGATCATTTGGCGGACCTCACCGTTTTAGGATCCGACCTCTTTGGAACCGATTCCGCCTCCCTTTTCCTGGCCGGAAGCACCAATGGTTCCAATGGAGTGATGTTGCAGTGGATTGACACGCTCAGCAACCGGGTGAATCTCGAAGACGACATTCGATTTGACTTTGGCGATCTGAACAATGATCAATTGACCGCTGTCGCGCCGAGTGCCGGATACCACATCATCAATGCCCAAGCGACGCCCGGCAGTCCCGCCGGCCTGAGCGTCAACATCGATGGTCGGCAAACCGCATCGGGAAATGCAAGCGTCGGCGCTCCACTGGACAACACTCAATTCGGGCAATTCTTCTTGGGCGAGTATCCGGGCGGAGGCTTCAACGACGATCTGGACGTCGGCGAAGTCGTGATCTTTAAGACGGACCTCAGTGCGACGGATCGATTAAAAGTGGACTCGTATCTGGCCATTAAATATGGTCTCACGCTCGATCAAACCACCGGCACGAACTACCTCGATTCGACGGGGGCGGTCGTCTGGAACGCTGCGACGAACACCGGATACGACAACGACATCGCCGGAATCGGACAAGACAACGCATCGATGCTGGCTCAGGGACAATCTCGATCCGACAACGGCGATGCCATCGTCACGATGTCGGCCGCGTCCAACCAGGACGATCGGGAGTTCCTGATGTGGGGGAACAACGATGCTGCGTTGGGTGAAGTGACCGCAGAGCCGGCAGGCGTGGCGGATCGACTCGCCCGCATCTGGCGCGTCGACGAGACGGGCGAGGTCGGCACCACGACGATCACGTTTGATCTGAGTGGGTTGACCTACACCGGCACAACGGCGGCGGATTTTAATCTCATTGTCGATGGCGATGCCGATTTCAGCAGCGGTGCGTCGCTGGTTGCCGCAACCAGCTACAACGCGGGCTCCAAGCTCGTCACGTTCACGGGCGTCAACCTGGCTGACGGAAACTATTTCTCGTTGGGCACGTCGATTGCGGTCAACGTCGCTCCGACAATCAACAACCTGGCCGGCGACACGCTCAATTACAGCGAAGGCGATGCGGCGACGGTGATCGAACAGGGAACCAACGTTACGGTCAGCGATGGCGACTCGACAGACTTCGACACAGGAAACCTGACCGTGTCAGTCTTCGCCGGGGGTGATGCCGCCGAAGATGTCTTGGACGTCCGCGATCAAGGCCCCGGCGTGGGCAACATCAGCGTTTCCGGCAGCAGTGTCTTGTACGACTTTGGCGGCGGCCCCGTCGTGATCGGCACAATGACAGGCGGCACCGCCGGCGCGGATTTGGTGGTCACGTTCAACGCCAACGCCACAGCGATCTCCAGCGACGCATTGATCGAGAACATCACCTACCGGAATACCGACACCGACCAACCCACCAATTCGTCGCGAACCATTCGTTTCACACTCGATGACGGCGACGGCGGCACCAGCGCCGCGCACGATGTAACGGTGAACGTGGCCTCGGTCAACGATTCGCCGGCGTTCAGTGGCCTTGAC
>NZ_JBFHKV010001376.1:0-1874 GCF_041595215.1 Stieleria sp.
AGTTGCCATTAACGGAGTTGTATTCGATCGCCGGCCAAACGCTTGCACCGGACGATCAGACGCTGACCTTCGTGGCAGTCGACCGGTACGGCAACGCATCGAAACCGGGCGACGTCGAATTCGTAATCGATGAAACCGCACCGGCGATCCCCACAACGCCCACGTTGTTGGACGGCGATGGCAACGTCACGTCAACGCGTACCGTTGCGGATCCGCGTGTCGTCATCCGCTCGATCGGCGAGACCGGTAGTATCGTTCGGTTGTACCGCGACGGTCGTGAAGTCGGATTGGGCATCGCACAAAGCCCGGTCGACTTCCCGCTGAACCTGGGTTCGCTCGGCGACGGAACGTTCTCGTTCACCGCCACTGCGGAAGACCGGACAGGCAATCGCAGCGCAACGTCATCGTCACTTTCCATCACCATCGACACCACCGCTCCGCTGATCGAATCGTTGCGATTGGATCCCGCGAGCGACACCGGAACGCTGGGTGACCAGACGACCGACAGCGATTTCATTTCACTGATCGGAAAAACGGAACCCGGCGCGGTTGTCTCGGTCGCGGGCAGTCTCCAAACAACCGTTGCCGATGCCGCCGGCGACTTTCGGCTCGATGGTGTTCCGCTGCGATTCGGCCCCAATCGATTGACCGTCACCGCAGCCGATGCCTTGGGTAACCAGCGGCCGCGCAGCATCAATGTGTTCCGCCCGCGTTTGGAATCCAATTCGCCCACGATCGCTTTCACCTTGGCCGACGACACAGGGCGTTACCAAACCGACGCCGTCACTGCCTCACCTTCCCTCAGCGGCGCGCTGAACGACGAATCGAACGTGACGGGGTTGTTCTTGACGGTCGCATCAACATCCGCCGAACAATCGACGCAACAAACAACCGGACCGCTTGATGTTTCCGCTGCGATCACCGGAGACACCTTTTATCTTTCCGCGGCCGCGATCGAACACGCCATCGGCACGGGACTCGACGATGGCAACGTCACCTTCACCCTGGTCGCGGTCGACCAATACGACAATGCGTCCCGGGCGGAATCGATTTCGTTTGTCCTTGATCGTACCGCACCCGACGTCCCGCCGGAATTGCGGCTTTCTGCCGACAGCGATCACGGTCGCGACTGGACCGATCGAATCACCCACGCTACCTCGCTGGTTGTTTCTCTGGATGTTCCCGAACTGGCCAACGTGGCATTCTTCGTTGACGGGAATCCGCATGCCGAATTTCTGTTACCCCAAGGCGCCGGCGAAGTCACGTTGGCGGGAATAGCTGAAGGGAACCACGTGATCACCGCGTTGGTGACCGACGTCGCCGGGAACGTCAGCGCCGTCGGTGCCGCACTCGATGTCTCCATCGACACGACGCCGCCGAATTCGGTTGTTGCCGATCTTCAACTGCCGCCGCTGAACTCGGACTCCGGTGTCCTCTCGGGTTCGACGGACGCCTATGCAACGGTGCGCATCTATCGCGGATTGGACTCGCAAACCGCCATCGCGGAAACCATCGCAGCGAGCGACGGCGGTTTCCAGATCGATGCCATTCGGATTGCCGATGGCGTCAACCGGTTTCGTGTCGTTGCCGAAGACATCGCCGGCAACGCCATCGAGACCAACGTCTCGGCACGATACGACGCTCCCGACCTTTCCGCCCCCCAAATCAAGTTGGCATTGGAACGCGACACGGGCGTTTCCGATACCGATCGATTGACCAACGATCCGACTGTATCTGGAATGGTCGATGACGCAAGTCAGATCGCAAGTTTCCAAATCGATGCCATTCGGTTTGCCGATGGTGTCAACCGGTTTCGTGTCGTTGCCGAAGACATCGCCGGCAACGCCATCGAGACCAACGTCTCGGCACGATAC
>NZ_JBFHKV010001377.1:0-1871 GCF_041595215.1 Stieleria sp.
CGATCATCTCATGATGCACACTGCGGACGGCCGTGACACGGTCCATCAACGGAGCCAGCTGCGACAGGTGTTCGCACACCCGCACACCCTCGACGGCTGTATCGATCGATTCGTAATACGAACCGGCTTGATTCTTGGGCGCGTCGCCTTTGCGTTTGGGATCAAACGTGTCGATCTGGCCCATTCCGCCGCCGAGCCAGATCGAGATCACGTGCTCGGTCTTGCCGCGGAGCAGCTTGGCGGCTGCGTCCTGGCTGGACGGATTGGCGAGCCCCAGCGACGACAGGCCTAATCCGCCTGCCGTCGCGGCTCCGGCTGCCAGAACGTCGCGTCGTGTGAAAGGTTTCATATTCATGTCTCGGTTACGGTATCCAAACAAATTCGCGATGGTTGACCAAACTCCAGACCACGTCCTCATAGACTTCGCGCCAAGACGTTTCCAGCCTCGGGTCCGGCGGTGGTCCGGCCGCAACGCGGCGTTCCAGTTCCACTTGAATCTCGTTCGCCCGTGGACGCAAGTGATTGAACCATGTCACCAGCGGCAACGGCTCGGGCGATTCGGGCGCTGTGATCTGCGAATCGGGGACCAAACGTTTATCAAAGCCCTCGGCCAGTGCAGCGGTGAACGTTTCGCGTTCCTCCGCATTCGGCAAACGACACAGCAGACGCAAGAACAACGTTTCGACCAACGATTCGGCGTCGGTGGCATCGATCGCAAGCTCGGCCAATTCGCTCTGTTGCGAAGCCCGCGTGAGCGTCATGGACAACGTGCCGTTGGCCAGAATGCCCGGCTGCAACACATTCGGGTCGGTCTCACGATCGACGATCGGCATCTGCCGCGCGCCCGTCCAGCCAAACGCTTCGAGCACATCGACGACCGCCCGCGCTTTGGGCAGTGACAAACTCGGTCGATCGCGTTCGTTTTTCAAGTCGCCGAACATCCACGCGCGGCTGGGGCGTCCCAGCGTTTGACGATTGCTCAGCGGACGTCGCCCGTCATGCACAAACGTCAGCTCTTCGACGTCGATCGCATTGCCCGTGGCATAGTGCAGCGAATCGACGACTTGCTCGGCCGTCAACCGACGCCGCTGCGGTGCGTTGAAGAACCGCAACTCCGACGAGGCCTGAAGATTCGTCCCGATCGCTGCACGCTGATACAGTTTCGATGTCACGATCTGACCAACGATGTGGCGCAGGTCGTAGTGGTTGGCGACCAATTCGTGGGCGAGCCAATCGAGCAGTTGCGGATGACTGGCGCCGCGGCCTTCCCAATCGTGAACCGGCTCCACGATCCCGGCTCCGATCAACTGCTTCCAGACGCGGTTGACGATGACGCGGGAGAAACGGGTGTTTTGAGGCGCGGTGACCAGCGTGGCGAGTCGCTCGCGGGTGTCGGTCGGCTGCATCATCAACGCGTCAATCTCGGCGTCATCGACCGCGCCAGTTTGCTCGGCGAACGGCCACTCGGGCATGACCGATTCGTCCGCCGGAAGCGTCACCTGAATCAGCGACTCACGATTCTGTTGGTTTTCAAAGAACCCGGCTGGCACACGACTGGTCGCGGGAACCTTCACCGACTTGCGAGCCATCATCGCGGCCAGCGAATACAGGTCGTGCTGCGTCGTACTGTGATAGGGCGAGTCGTGACAGCGGGCGCACTGCAGTTCGATGGCCAGGAAAGCCGACGCGATGATGTGCCCCTTGGCCGCCATCGGTGCATCGTTCTCCGCCGCCACGCCAAACCCGGCGCTCCCGCCTTCGGATGCACCACCGCGCAGCAACATCAATTCCGTCAGCATGCGATCGAGCGGCTTGTTGTCCCGCAACGAATCATACAGGTACCAGCGAAACGGGCCCGTGCTATTGAGCGA
>NZ_JBFHKV010001378.1:0-1871 GCF_041595215.1 Stieleria sp.
CGATGTTGATGCGGCACGAGCGCCTCGGCGAAGCCGAAGCGCACCGCATGCTTCGCAAAATGGCGATGGACAGCAACCGTAAATTACACCGCGTCGCCTTGGTCGTGATTTCAACGTTCAAGAACAAACGCTGAATTCACCGGCACATCCATCCGAGATGGGAACCGCGTCCGCTTTCCGCTGGTCCGATCACTTCGACGGCGGTTGGCTGGTCAGAGCGACGAGCGCTTCGGTCGCCAGGGCCTTTTGCTCCTCACGCAGAATCAAATAGCGGTCGCGTCCGTCGTCGGCCGGCTCAAACGTCGTCAGGCCGTCTTTGTCGACCGTCACCTGTCCGGGCGGCGAAAGGTCAAAGTAGCCTCGGTCCGGTCGCACCGCATGCAAGACCGACGTCAGGTCCCACGTCGGACGATCGTGCGGCGGAGGATTGTAGAGCACGTAAGCTTCGGCGACCGGATGATGTTCGACGTAACCAAAATCCTTTTCAATGCTCTCGTGCGGGTAGCGAAGATTCAAACCGATCTCAAATCCACTCCACACGATCGGGACGGGCCAATGTTCGGCCAAGTACTTGGCACTTTCCAAGTCCTTGACCACGTTGTATTCGCGGTGATCGTACAGCTCTCCCTTGTTGTTCGGGATCTTGGTGAACGCACCGGCCATCGCCGACAACAGGCGCACCTTCTGCTTGACCAAGTCCACGCCGGACAACTTGCTGTGCTCGTCTGGGCCGCTGCGCAGCAGGTTTGCCAGGTTGGTGGAGAAACCGACTTGGGCGATCACGATGCTGTGATCCTCGGCCGCGGCCAGCGTTCGTCGCAGCAAGTCGACCGCGTCGGGGGCGTCTTCGCCAGAGCGGAGGTCGTGCTCATAACGCAATCGACCACCATCCTTCTGTTCGGCCAAGACATTGAATTTCCCTTTTTCGGGCGTCACGCCACTGTCGCAGACCCCGATTGGAATCTCGCCGCGTCCGTAGAACGTGTTGAGCGCGTCGGTGAAGGCGGCCGCCAACGGGTTGTCCTTGGTGATCGTCACGGCCAGCAATTCACACTCGCCACGCGACTGCAGCGAGTGGATCACCCCGACGGCCATCACGTCGTCACAGTCATTTCCGATGTCGGTGTCAAAGATCAATTGGACCGGTCGCTCGACCTGTTGCGCTGAAACGCTGGACACGGCGACGCTGGACACGGCGAACAGCGAAAGTGAACCGAGCACGAGGGGGGCCAGGCAGCTCAAAAGCGGTGAA
Source organism: Stieleria sp. (assembly GCF_041595215.1). Classification (NCBI taxonomy): domain Bacteria; kingdom Pseudomonadati; phylum Planctomycetota; class Planctomycetia; order Pirellulales; family Pirellulaceae; genus Stieleria; species Stieleria sp. The sequence goes on from NZ_JBFHKV010001378.1 coordinate 1,253, forward strand.
GAAAATCTCATGACTGTCATCGTAAGGTGGGGAAAAACACAGTAGCACAAACGTTTGTGCCAGATTGTACCCTCGGTCGACTCCGGTTTGCCAGTACGCGTGGACGGAAGTCGACTACCGCTAACTGAAGACACGCTGAGTTGCCGCTCGCGCTGGTGCGAATCACCTGATCTCAAACGATAATCAGCCGTTTGGCGAGAGCCGACGGGCACCGACCCGAGGAAATGAGATTCAACGTAGCGGTCTTGGGCTCAAATCGACAAACCGCCCCGAGTTTCGTAAGTTGAGCCCGCCGAGTCATTCGCGATCCTATCCACCTATCCAATCAAGATGATTAAACAAAGCTATGCGATTCTCGGGTCGGGCGCCGTTGGAGGACTGTACGGGGCGATGCTCGCCCGGGCCGGGCACGTCGTTCATTTTCTGTTGCACTCCGACTACGAGCACGTCCGCGAGCACGGATGGAAAATCGAAAGCCACTGGGGCGATTTTGATCTGCCCCAGGTCAACGCGCATGCCTCGATCGACACCGTTCCGGCCTGCGACGTCACGTTGATCGGTTTAAAAACGGTCAACAATCATCTGCTGCCCTCGCTGCTGGCCAAGCCGACTTCCCAAG
>NZ_JBFHKV010001379.1:0-1869 GCF_041595215.1 Stieleria sp.
GGGACCTTGCCGCGGGCCGATTCTATATCAGCTGGGCAGGGTCGAATCGTGGCGGTGGTCCAGCCTGGGGTTCGCGGCTGCGCCCCGAGCACGTGTCGCGGCAGCAGGTTCGCCGGCGCGGCGCCCCATGCGTGGTTCCAATCCTGGTTGGGTTTGTATTTCATCTCCCAAGCTTCCCAGGTGATCGTGGTGCCGCTGTTGGCCATGTGTTTCCAACTGCGATCGCCGTCGGCCAGGATCAGGTCCAGCGCCTTTTGACTGGCATCCGCTGAAAACAGTGCGTCCATGAAGTACTGCGCCGCATACACGCTGCACTGCATCTTCTTTTGCTTCAACCACGACAGCACACCGTCACGTTTTTCATCAGGGACCAGGCCGAACGCCAGGGGAAAGAAGTTGGCGTGGACGCTGCTGTGGTCCGTCTCAATGCCATCGCGGTAAATGCCGGCGTCTTGATCGAACAGTTTGTCCTGAAACGACGCGCGAGCCAATTTGATTCGAGACTCAAAGGCATCGGCGTCAGCCTCGTTGCCGATCGCCCTGGCCATTTCCGCCATCTGCTCCATCGCTTTGATGTGAAAGGCGTTGACGACGGTGTTGATCTCGGTGAACACAAACCCGTCTCGCTCTTGCTTCGGCCAGTCGACGATGTCGTGTCGATTCTGATCCGCTTCATCGCTGCGAACCAAGCCGTCTTCACCGCTGCGGTGCATCAACGTCTTCGCCTTCAACGATTCGTAGCGCTGTTTCAACCACTCGGTGTCGCCGTTGTGCATCCATTCGGCATGCGCCATGAACACCATGTGCGGTGCCCATTCGCTCGGCCAAGTGCCGTTTTCCATCAGCCAGTCGAACGTCCGCGCGGCCATCTTGACGTCGTCGTCGGTCGTGTAATGACTCAGTTGGTTCAAATAGGCGTCGGCCTCGTAGGGGATGCGTTCACGGTCCCCGTCGACGTACACGCCGGCAAACGTGGTGGCCTTGATGCTGTATTTGCACAGGTCCCAAATGCGGTTGAGGGTTTCGTTGGAACACTCGAACGCACTTGCATCGTCGTTCCACGTTGCCGAGTATGCGTCTCGTCGGCGAACGAGATCGAACGGATAGTCCGGGCCAACCCCTTCGATCTCCACCCAGCGAAACGGCATCACGGGTTGCCACTGCGGTGGTGTCAAAACCGCTGGTGGGTTCGCGTAGATCAATCCGGATTGCTGCACATTGCGGGGGTCCACCGGAGCCGGCACGACCCAGGTGCCGAGCTGCTGGCCAAGACGAATGGGTGTCATTCCATATCGAACGGTTCCCGGCGGAGTCTGGTCAATACGGCCGTCCTTCAATTTTTCGCCGAAATGCACGTTCGCCGTACCGCGGCCCGAGGGAACCGGCATGGCGATGTTTCCGAAAGCGACGGTGCCAAAATCGATCTGGGTAACCGTCTCGCTGATTCGTTTGATGGAAAGAGGCTGCTGCTCTGTTAACGCCCCATGCTGCCGGGCGGGAATCTCGGGCAACTCTTTGATGAACAGATTGCGAAAACGATACGTCTGTCCTTTTTCACCGTGATGTTGAATCCCGATGTAGCCGCTCGCGTCGGTGGCATCGCGAAAGCGAACCGTTTCCACCCCATTGACCTCGATCCGAATCACATCGTCGACACAGGTGATTTCGTAGCGATTCCATCCGTTGCGATTGAGCGCATCGCAGACGCGAGGCGTTGCAAAAAACTGCTGTGATTCTTCGGCGTGTGCGAGGAACTGATCCTTTGATCGCCCTTTGGTGCTCGACCAAATCCATCCGCGTCGGGCTTCATCGTACAGGCCTCCCGACCAGCGCCGGTCCGAACCGTCGCACTCTGCCTGGTAGCCATAA
>NZ_JBFHKV010001380.1:0-1862 GCF_041595215.1 Stieleria sp.
AGACGACATTGATCGGGTTCTTGGTCCAACGATCGGTCACATAACTCTCCAGCGTCAAGGCATTCGCTTGCAGCGCCTCGTCGGTTCGCCAATTAAAGCCTTTCCAATGCCCCCGTAATTCGCCATTGATCCAAAAGGCTTGTTCCCCGTCAGGCTGGCCTGGTGTGTTGTGTCGCAACATGAATTCACAGCAGATCCATTCGTCCTTGGGGATGTCGCCTTGGGTTTCCGGCCGGAATCCGTTTCCCCAATATCGACCATCAGGACTCGCTTTCATCTGGTGCCAATAGCTGTAGAAATTCCAGCGCCCGGGAGCCGGCCATCGGCCCCAGTTGCCCCAGGGTTCGAGCGCGGTGGAAAAACGCTGGTCACCTGGTGGCCGATTACCGGCACCGCCGAAACCGGACCAGCGGTCTCCGCCGGTCAAGCCACGGTTTGCGCGCAGCGTGACGAAGTGATGGATGTAATCGCTATCTGCGGCAAAGCGGACGTCGAACCTGACGAACACGTCTTTCGCCGACGGGAACCACTTCGTCATGCCACCACCGGTGTCTTTGCCCAGATGCGCGGTGACCTTCAGCGATCGAGATCCCGCGGGAGCGGTTTCATCATCGATCCTAACCAGCGAAAGGGTGTTTCCGTTGGGGTTTCGGGTTTCGTCCCATTGATCGCCGATCCCGCCGGACTCAAAGTCGTCGAAAAAGATGAACGACGGATGCTGCTGTCGTTGTTTCGTGCCGAGTACCTCCGCCGCAATTCCATCGCCGCTGGGCAGAGACGACTGCGCGAGCGGGACGGCCGTCGGTTCGGCTGCCGATGATCGGCCGGCGAAGACCGCTGCTGCCACGAGAAACAGCGCAATGGTTGATTGGCAGACTCGTTGAATCGCAATGTGGTGGAAACGCATACAAGGCCTCTTTGAGTGAGATAACGGAGACTATTACGCACACCGATTATCACTCACAGTGATCGTCACGCACAGCGTGACCTACAGGTCTCTTCAAGTGAGCCGACGAAGTTCGTCACGCACAGCGTGACCTACTGGTCCGCCTGCCCTGCGTCAGTTCTACGTCTTGGCCAGACACAACCCAAGAGGGTCGGGATCAGAAATCCGATTCCCGCGACCAATGCGGCTTTCCCGGTGGGAATGTCCTCGATCGGGGCGTCGGGGGGCGTGGCCCGGGACACGGCGACAACGGAAGGGTCTCGCACGCTCTCGGTTCGGATGGCGTCGAGTCGATCCACCAGTCTATGAAGGACGGCACGTGCTCGTGCCAGATCCTCTTGCGCAAACTGAAGCTGCGTGTACCACCCGCTCATCGTGCTGAACTCGCGACGCGCCGCGGCGTATCGCTCCAAAAGGATTGCGTGAGAGACCTCCAGCTGATGTCTCTTCTGGGAGGTTTGGGACAGTTCACCGGTATCGTCGCGTTCGGCCGAACTCTTTGCCGTCGTGACTGCTGGCTCGTCAATCTGGTCGATCACGGAGGATCCGGCGTTGACTGGTTCAAGCTCAACCGGTTCAATCTCGATCGTGTTCAATACTGCGAGTTCCACTTCGACATCCTCGATCTTCCGTTGCAACTGCATGGCTCGATCGTATTGATTGTCGCGAAGTGTTGGCCTGAGCGGGAACTCAGGATGGCCCGGCGCATAGCCCGGCATACCCTTAACGATTTCAACGACCCGCTTCTCGAATTCTTCGACCTTTCGTTTGTATTGCTCAACTTGTGGTTCAATCAACGCAGATAACTGCGACTCTCGGCGGCGATCCAATTCGCCTCGACGGGCCAGGTAGACGTCCGCGATCAAGTTGCACACGTCGGATGCCGATTGTGGGTCCGTATCGATAAAGTGAATCA
>NZ_JBFHKV010001381.1:0-1862 GCF_041595215.1 Stieleria sp.
GCGTCTTCAAAGAAGTTCAGGTAATTGGAATGGTGCACGCGTCGCTGGCCATCGGTCTGGTGGTAGGCGACACGAAACTCATGGGAGTAGTGAAGGAGGGTGTCTGCGGGCATCCTGGCGTCTTGTCCAAATCTAGTTTTCGGGCCACCGAGCCATCGTCTGGCGGGGGTCTCGTGGCATCTTATACCCGATCGCCCCCAACCGCCCCACTGGCCGCGGCGCGAGGTACAATCGGCAGGCGATCTTCTCCATCCCTGTCTCTTTTTTCCCGCCTCGCCCCACCGACATTCAGCATCATGAACCGAACCCTCCCGCTGCTTACGTTTTCGCTTGCGTTTGTTCTCGCCATTCCCGCCTGGTCCGCCGATCCCGTTCGGATGGGATGCGGCGACATGACCTTTGACACGGTGCCCGGTTGGGGACTGCGGGCCGACGGGAACTCGCCGCTGGGGCCGACCCATGGCGGCGTCGTCGTCGACCGAGAGGGGAACATCTACACCAGCGCCCAAGCCGGCGTGTTCGTGTTTTCCCCCGAAGGTGCCGTGGTTCACACCTACTTGGGGCCGGAGTACGCGAACATTCACGACATGGAAATCCGTCAGGAAGACGGCGAAGAGTACATCTATGGGGCGCGGAACAAGGACGCCGAGGGAATCAAGTTTCGTGTCCGCGGCGGCGACATCGTCCTCAAACTGCCGTTCCCGCAAGAGTCGGGGCTGGACCTGAAAAAGTTCAGCCCGACCGCGATCACCGTGGCCGCTAACGGAGACATCTATCTGTCGGACGGTTACGCCAGCAACACCATCTTCGTGTTCGACAAGACAGGAACGTATCTGCGGCACTTTGGCACCAAGGGCAACGGGCTGAAAGAGTTCAATACCGCCCACGGCATGACCCTGGACACACGCTACGAACCCAACCGCCTGCTGATCTGTGATCGCAATCACCAGCCCAAGGGCCGCTTGTTGCACTATGACTTGGAAGGAAACTTCATCGAAGAAGTCATCACCGGGTTGGGGATGCCGACGTCGGTAGCGATCCAAGGTGACTATGTCTCGGTGCCGGATCTGCACGGACGATTGGTGATCCTGAACAAGACCAACACGATCATTGCCGTGCTGGGCAACAACCCCGATCCGGCCAAGGGGCGCAGTTTTAACATCCCCCAGTCCGAATGGGTCGAAGGCGTCTTCAGCGGGACGCACGGTTCCTATTGGGACAAGGACGGAAACCTGTACGTCCAGGATTGGAACGTTTCCGGTCGGTTGATGAAGCTGGTCCGGGTCCGGAAGTAGTCCTGCCCCGCCGCTGGGGACGGGCTGAAGCCGCGGGGAAATCGCCGAATTGACCTGCGAGACGGGAAAAGCGTACACTACGCCGATGGCAACGCGAACGTAGGCTGCATTCACGACGAGGCTGTGATGGAATCTGACGACGGAAGTGGTGCGGCAACCAAATTCGATACGATGCGGGGCCGCAATTATCCGGCACTCCGCCAATTCACCATCTTCTTGGAAAATCGCGTCGGACAACTCTTGGAAGTGGTCCGGCGATTCGAAGGGACGGGAATCCGCATCTGCGCGTTGTCGATCAACGACGCCGCCGAATGTGCGTTCGTCAGATTCCTCGTCAATGACGCCGACCGCGGTCGAGAAATCCTCGAACGAAGCGGGTTGGCGTTGATTGAAACCGATTTAATCGGCGTCCAGCTCCCCGAAGGGCCTCAACCGCTGCTCCGCGTCTGCACCGCGTTGCTGCAGGCCGAGCTGAACATCATCCAAACGTATCCACTGATCGTCCGACCGCTGGGCAAGCCGGCAGTGGCGATCATGGTGGAAAACATCGAAATGGCGATGGAGACA
>NZ_JBFHKV010001382.1:0-1859 GCF_041595215.1 Stieleria sp.
ACAGCTCATTGACGAGCGCGGAGGCCAGGATTTCACCGTCGGCAAGGCCGCGCTCGGCCAACGGCGTCGCTCCGTCGGTCGGCTCCCCCGCCTTTGCGTTGATGTCACGAAGTTCCAACACCGCGATCGATTGGATCGATCCCAACCGCGAGGACGTCTTGCCCAATGACAGCCCACCCAGCATGCCGCCGAACAGACCGCCGGCCAAGGTCGTCAACATGTGTCGCCGCAAGATCCCCTCGCCGGCTCCCTGTCGGTCGGCCGATTCGTGGGTCCGCGGTGAAGTTGCCGCGCCGCTGCTGCTCAAATCGAAACGACGCAATCGCGCGTAAACATCCGTTGCCGTCGGGCGTTTGGCGGGATCCTTGTTCAGGCACTGGGCGATCAGCTCACACAACACCGCTGACTTCTCGCAAGGGCCGTGATCGTATTCGACTTCTCCCCTCAGCGTGCCGGCCAATCGATCGGCCGGAGTCTCACCGGGGATCGCCTGCTTTCCATAAAACACCTCATACAGCACGCACCCGAATCCAAACATGTCGGCCGCGCTCGTCGCCGATTCGCCCCGCGCCTGTTCGGGCGCCATGTATCCGGGTGTCCCCAGGATCATTCCCGATCGAGTCCGACTGGTGTCTTGATCGTCATCAGCGAACGCCGAATCACTGACCCGCGAGAGTCCGAAATCGACCAACTTGACTCGCGGTGCCGAATCGCCTGCCGAATCGTGATGGTCGACCAACATCACGTTCTGTGGTTTCAAATCGCGATGGATCACCCCCGCGGCGTGCGCGGTCGCCAAGGCGCCGGCGATCTGCATCCCGATCTGACAGGTCTGCTCGGGCGACATCGGACCGGCGACCAGTTGCTCGGCCAAGGTCAGACCGCTCAGGAACTCCATCACCGCATACGGCGCATCGCCCGCCATCCCGACGTCGAACAGTTCCACAATGTTGGGATGCGACAGCGCCGCGACAGCCTTGGCCTCGCGTTCAAATCGCTCCACCAGCTCAATCCGTCGGGGGTCCGACGGTGCCAAATGCGGAAAACCCAACATCTTGATCGCAACAGGGCGGTCCAAGCGTGTGTCCAGGGCGCGATAGACGATTCCCATCCCGCCACGGGCCAGAACCCGACCGATCGCATAGGGCCCGATCGCGCTGACCGATTCGCCGCGGGCCATGCGATCGTTGGCACCGGCTCGCTCAGCGGTGTCAGAAGATTTCGCCGAGGCAGGAGATTTCGCCGAGGCGGGATGGCCCTTCGAGGGAGGGCGTTCGCTCGCTTTCGGTGTTTGCCCCGCATCCGGCGACGGAGCCATCCATTGGGTGGCTCGTGGACTGTCATCCACTGGACCGGCATCCGCGAGGCCAGCCGCGGCATCCACCTGGTCATCTACCGGATCATCCGCATCGGTCGCTGGTCGCTCATCGACCAGCGGGCCGCTGGGGTCGCTGGGGTCGGTCGGGCCGCTCAGGTCGGCCGGGTCGGCAAAACCCAACACCGGTTCCGGTCGCACGGGGACGCCGGTCTTGGACTGAAACGGTGTGGGCCGAGATTCGGCCGCCTGGCTGGCGCGGAGTCGTTTCGCTTGCAGTTCGTTATCGATTGCCAGCAACTCTTCACGCAACAGTTCGATGTGTTCGCGCAGCGGCGTGCTGCGATGTTGCGCAATGAACAACTTGATGGCCTGTTCGACCGACAACGGGCGATCGGACTGGAAACACTCCTCGAATTCCAGGCAAACCGTGTCGATCGCGGCCAATTCGTCGGCGGTCAGGTCGTCCAAGTTCATCGTGTGTTACTACCGGGTCACTAGCTTGTTTGTACCGTGTCGCTGGGCTCGACGATCGGGTATTCAA
>NZ_JBFHKV010001383.1:0-1857 GCF_041595215.1 Stieleria sp.
CGACAAATCATTGTCAATCTGGTCGGCAACGCCATCAAGTTCACCGAACAGGGCGAAGTGTATGTCGAAGTCGAGCTTGTCGCGCAATCCGACGAAGAACTGGAATTGCAACTCTGCGTGCGTGACACCGGAGTCGGGATTCCGGAAGACCGGTGCGGTGCGATCTTCGAAGAATTCGAACAGGCCGACACCTCGGTCACACGCCGCTTCGGCGGCACCGGACTGGGGCTTGCCATCTCGTCCCGTCTGGTCGGCTTGATGGGCGGAGCCATCTCGGTGGATAGCGAAGTCGGACAAGGCAGCAAATTCACCTTCAACATCCATCTGCGTCAGGCCCCCAACGGCACCGAAGCCTACGCGACGACCGGACTCGTGTACGTCGGCGGCTCGAAAGTCTTGGTCGTCGATGACAACATGACCAACCGAAGGATCCTGCAGGAAATGCTCGGCAACTGGGGCATGGTCCCCGTCCTCGCCGACTCGGGGGAATCCGCACTCGAACTGCTCCGCGAAGCCGACCAACGCGACGAACCTTGCAAATTGGTCATCAGCGACGTGCACATGCCCGAAATGAGCGGGTATGACTTTATCGAACAGGTGCGGCGGGATCCCCATGTCTCCGACACCCCCATCATCGTATTGACCAGTGGCGGCCGCGAAGGCGAAGACGCACTGCGCGATCGACTGGATATCTCCGAACGATTGATGAAACCCGTCAAGCAGTCCGAACTGTTCGATGCAATCGTGCGAACCTTGGGTGTGACCGCACCCGAAGACACGCCCGACTACGATTTCAGTGAGCCCATTCACGAATCGATCGATCACCTCAAAGTCCTGTTGACCGAAGACAACGCGATCAATCAAAAACTGGCGATCGGTGTCCTCACACGGTTCGGTCATCAAGTGACCGTGGCCAACAATGGCGCCGAGGCCGTCGAAGCATTCCAAAATGATCAATTCGACGTCGTGCTGATGGACGTCCAAATGCCCGTCATGGATGGATTTGCCGCCACCGAGGCGATCCGTGAAATCGAATCGAAATCCGGAGGCCACATTCCCATCATTGCGATGACCGCACACGCCATGAAGGGCGACCGGGAAAAATGCCTCGAAGTCGGGATGGACGAGTACGTCGCCAAACCGATTCGCATCGGCGTCCTCAAAGAAAAGCTCCTCAAAGTCCTCCAGGTGCCCGCCGCCGGTGACGTTCCGAACGACGACACCGACGGCGTCGATTCGGTACGCGATGATTCGGTCAATGAGGCGTCCGCTGACGCCGCGTCATCGGACACGCAGCCCGACGCGGCTGAAACCGAAGTGGCACAAACCGAACCAGACGCCGACTGCCCCGCCGACGCAGCATGCGGTTACGACTTGGAACCCGTCCGCACCATGGTCGCCGGCAACGACGAACTCTTGCGTGAATTGTTGGGCATGTATCTCGACGAAAGCGAAATGCTGTTGTCGCAGATCGAATCCGCAATCTTGGCGGGCGACGGCGAAGCAGTGCGGCGTGCCGGACACACGCTCTGCGGAGCCTCTCGCAGCGTCGGGGCAGCCGAAACGTCTGAAATCGCGGAGGAATTGCGGTCGGTCCAAGACGAGGGCCCCTTCGATGATGCCGCCGAATGCGTGACCAAACTACGGACGTCCGTGGCCGCCGTCGCCAAAGTCATGAAGGCCTACCTGGACACCGATCCGTGTTAACGGCCCCTTCAACAATGATGGGATTCAGCGCACGTTGGTGTCTAGCCTTCAGGCGACTCCCACTCGCTGCTCCGCAGCGAAACCGGGCGGCTAAAGCCTGCACACCAGCGCACGTTGGTGTCTAGCCTTCAGGCGATCCCCACTCGCTGC
>NZ_JBFHKV010001384.1:0-1856 GCF_041595215.1 Stieleria sp.
CGCAGGTTGTGTTGCAAGTGACCGATCAAGGCGTTGTGCCAGTCGACGATGTACAGCGAGCCGTCCGGGGCGAACTGAAGATCGACCGGTCGGAAATTGCCGTCGCGACACGAGAGCAACATCTCGACTTCCTCGCCGACGAACCCGCTGCCGTTCTCGGCGGGCATGATCTTGTGATTCAGAATCGCCCGTTCACCGATCACGTTGGTGACCAGGAAGTTGCCTTGCATGTCGTCGGGAAAATGGCGACTGGAGACGATCGCACATCCGGCCAACGGTCGAATCCGCTTGGGATAGAACGTCGGGAACTTGTAACTGGGGTCTCCGCCGGCCATCGACGCGACACGACGGTGTTGGCTTCCGCCGGGATGCTTGTTGGGGAACTCCACATGCCCGGTGATCGGTGCGGCCCAGTAGGCGTTACCTGGCGATGCATCACCGATGAAGTCTTGTCCCCATTTGTCGTAGCAGTAACCCCAGGGGTTGGCGAACGCGAACGAGGCGTGAACGTCCAGGCGTTCGGTTCGTGGATTGTATTTCCAAATCCCGGCTTCGGCCAAACGACGCACACCGTAAGGTGATTCGACGGCCGAGAATTTGAACGTGCCTTCTTCGAAGTACAGGTTGCCGCCGGGTCCCCATTCGAACGCCGCGATGCCGTGGTGCGAGTCGGCCGAATCGAAACCGATCAATTGTCGCGTCACCTCGTCGGCTTTGTCATCACCGTCGGTGTCTTTGATGAACCAGATGTCGGGCTGGCGAGACACATAGGCACCGCCGTGACCGAGTTCGAATCCGGTCGGTTGATGCAACCCTTCGGCAAAGACTTTGCAAACATCGGCGGCATGGTCGCCGTCGTTGTCTTCAAAGATCAACAGTTTGTCGTTCATCGGAGACTTGGGTTTCCAGTGCGGATACGACTTCATCGTCGCGACCCACAATCGTCCCTTGCTGTCGAAATTCAGCGCGACCGGGTTGGACAATTCGGGAAATTGCTCTTCCGATGCGACCAACTGGATTTCATACCCGTCGGCCAAATCGAACAATTTGATTTGTTCGGCGGCGGGCAGGTATTCCAACGATCCGAGTTTCCCAGCTTTGGCATTCCTGTCGTTGGGCGTGCCGACGTTGGTGGTCGGGTTGAGGAACGGCAATGTTTTCGAATCATCGATGGATTCCGGAACCGGCTTGCCGGCGGCCACCGCCCAAATGCGGGCATCGCGAATCGCCGTCATTTCGTCCAGGATTGCCCGCTCGCGTTCCATCACGATGCGGTTGTTGTACTTGCGGTCTCCGTCTTGTCCCGCCAAGCCACGATCACCGTAAATAGAAAATCCATTGACGGCACGATAGCGGTGAAACCAATGAAAGTTCTTGTCGTCGATTTCGTTTTTCAGATCCGGATTGATCGCCGCGGCAAGCTTGTTGCCGAACAACGCCTGATCCAAAATCGGTGCCAACGCGTCGTATCCGACGTCGTTCAAGTGAAACCCATTGATCGTCAAACGCTGCGGTGATTTTTCGAACAGCGCCCGGGTCGGCGTGAACAAATCGACGAAGACGACGTCGGTTTGCGACGCAACGTCCGACATCGCTTCGGTATACAACGCCAAGTTTTTATTTTGTTCTTTGCCGTCGGAAAGATTCGGATCGTCCGAGCCTTCGAACGCGATCGGCGACACCAAGACGACTTGCGGGCGTCCCTTGCCGTAGTCCGCCGTCTTGGTCTCCGTGACCAACTTCGTCAGGTCGGACTTGTATTTTTTGAGACCTTTTTCGCCGGCAAACGACTCGTTGTATCCGAAGAAATACATCACCACCGAAGCCTGGCTGTGCGTCAGGTGGCTGGTCGGATC
>NZ_JBFHKV010001385.1:0-1847 GCF_041595215.1 Stieleria sp.
ATACACATGACCGCGACTCGACCGCGCCCGCACCCCCTGGCTGTCATCGTCAAAGGCGCGGCTGCACGCCACGAGCAAGCTCGCGATCGATTCCGCGGGCACGGCTTGCTCGAGCAGACAAAACCCGTCGCGGTCCAGTTGCCAGTCGTTCATGTCGGCAGCAGCGATTCTACTTTCCTCGCTTCATCGCCTTTTGCAGACCATCGGCTTCGCCGTACAGCGGTGAGTCGCTGCCCCGGCTGCCGGGGACCATCGGCGCGTCCTGGGCGGGCACCCATTGGCGATGCTCAGCGATGATCGCGGCAAGCTTCCGATCGCCGGCAAGATTGTGGTGTTCGTCCTTGTCGCGACGATGGTCGTACAGTTCTTCTGAACCGTCGCGATAACGGATGTAGTGATAGTCCCGCGAATGGATCGAGTGATTCCCCGGTCCAAACGTGCAAATCGCGGGACGACTCCACGGCGATGCGGCATCGTTCAACAATCCGTTCAGGCTGTGCCCGTCCAGTCCGTCCGGGATGGGCAGTCGGCACATTTCCGCCAACGTGGGATAGACGTCGATCAAACCCACCGGTGCATCGCATACCGCTCCGCCGGTGACCCCCGGTCCGGCGATGATCAGCGGAACTCGTGTCGTCCGCTGCCACAGACTACGCTTGGCCCACTTGTTCTTTTCGCCGAGGTGGAAACCGTGATCGCTAAACAGAACGACGATCGTATCGTCACCAAGCCCGGCCGCGTCGACCGCATCGGTCACCATTCCCACCAGATGATCGACAAATGAGATGGAAGCCAAGTAGGCCTGCACGGCATGTTTGTCTTCGCCGTTGTCTTTCATCCACTCGTATCGCGGAGCGGTCGGATTCAGGCTCAACTGAACTGCGATCGGTGGCACGTCGTCAAGGTCTCCATCCGGCACCGGCGGCATCACCAGCGTCTGCAGCGGGTACATGTCAAACCATTTTTTCGTCGCGTAGATCGGCACGTGGGGCAGATGAAAGCCGATCGCAAGAAAGAACGGTTCATCGCGTTTGGCCAACTCCGGAATCCGCTTGGCCGCCCACGCCGCGGTGTGGTAATCCCGCTGGTCTTCGTCGGCAATTTCGATCTGGCCCCAATCCCAGGCAGGATGTGAATCCGGCACCCGGTACCGTAGCTTTTCAGTTTGTCCGGGCGGACGTCGGTATCCGCTCGATCGCTGAACATGATCGAACGATGCGGCGTCTGAAGGGCCATGAAACACCTTGCCCATCGACTCGGCGCGATAGCCGCCGGCGCGAAAATGTTGGAACATCGTCACGGCATCGCGGGTCACGTCGACGTCGCGAAAACCGGGAGCCAAAAAGTAGTGGCCTGTCGTTGACGGCAACTTGCCCAGCAACATGCTGATCCGAGACGGATTGCAAATCGGTGCCTGGCAGTGCGCGTTGGTGAAATTCACACCCCGAGACGCCAGCTTGTCGATTTGCGGCGTTTGCACTTGGGGATGCCCGTCCAAACATCCCACCCAGTCGTTGAGATCGTCGATGGCAACGAGAACGACATTGGGGTGTTCGGCGGCGCCGGCGCCGGTGAAAGACATCGCCAGCGAAATGGCCAACAGGATGGATCGGATCAGGGGCATCAGAAAGACCGTTTGCGACTTCGAGTGTGAATCAGGGGCGTCTGGCATGATACCATCTCCGCGATCAGAACGCGTCGTTTGTGGAGTGAGAGACGGTTGGTCAAAAAATGGGTTGGTCAAAAAATGGGTTGGTCAAAAAATGGGTTGGTCAAAAAATGGGTTGGTCAAAAAATGGGTTGGTCAAAAAATGGGGCGCGGCAGGCGGCGGGGTCTCGAGTCGGGC
>NZ_JBFHKV010001386.1:0-1847 GCF_041595215.1 Stieleria sp.
GGACGCAATTCATTTCCAGTCCCCCAGACCCTCAAGGCACGTCTCGTACCGAGGCGGCACGCGTTTCCTCCAGCTCCTCGGCTGGGGCACTCTGAAAGCCGTGCGACAGAGGCTAAGGGCTTGGACCAGCCCCTAAAAAAGGACCTGCGACGCCGGTGGGGAGAACCGCGCCGACGGGTTGCGGAGAGAATAGGCGACCGCTGCTTGATTTCTGCGCCATCGCAGCGCCGCTTTCCCGGGCCCACTGGACCACCGACGGACGCCAGCCTGACGCAACGATCGTGAAATGGGACACATCGGACCAATCGGACTCATCGGTCGCATCAGTCCCATCCAGCGGTGGCCCCTTCGACCGAACCTACGGCTGCTGCGATCCCAAGCCGACGATTTCCAACAACCGCAGCGCGTTGGTCGTGGGGCTGACGCCGGAATGCATCTGATAGTCGAACGTCATCTGCTCGTTGCCCGAAGCGTCCGGGGTGATCGTTTCGCGAAAGTGCACAATCTCCGACACCGCCTGCAATTCCGGTTCATCGGCAAGCTCCAAGTCGTGCGTGCTGATCGCTCCGATCGCGCCGCATTCGATAAGATGACGCAGGACCTGGGTGACGGCAATTTGGCGTTCGCGAGAATTGGTTCCCTGCAGGATCTCGTCGAGTAGAAACATCGAGACACAGCGTTTGTTGGATGCCATCGCCCGAGCCCGATCGACGACCCCTTTGAGCCGATGCAGCTCGGCCATGTAGAACGAAACACCTTCGGCCAGATTATCACGGACACGAATGCTGGTTGCCAATTCGGTCGAAGGCAGACTCAGTGACGTCGCACACACCGGCGCGCCGGCGCCGGCCAAGGCGACGTTCAACCCGACGCTCCGCAGCATCGTGCTCTTGCCCGACATGTTGCTTCCGGTGACCAGCAGCACCGTCCCGGCCGGCCCGACCGTGACGTCGTTGCAAACACGACTGTCGTCCGGCAGCAAGGGATGCCCCAACCCTACGGATCGGAACACCGCCGATTGGATTTCATCCGCACCGGCGTCGGCCCAACGCGGAAAGACCCAATCGGGGTTCTCGTCGCAAACCGCCGCCAGCGACATCAGCGCCTCCAGTTCCCCGAACGCGTCAAACCAACGCGGCACCGATTGGGCATAGGTTTTCTGCCAGGCTTCCAGTTTCTGCAGGACTCGAATGTCCCACAAGGAGAGGGCCTGCAGCGGCAAATAAAGCAGGAACGTGGACGCGGACGATCGCAGCGACCCGAGCGATGCGACGCGTGCCAGCGCGTTCATCCCCAGACGGGCTGATTGTTCCGGGTCATCCAACAGCACACGATGCAGATGGTCCAGCCGATCCCCCGGGGAGTGTTCGTCGGACTGAACGTCCGCTTCACTTTCCAACCATTCGGCCGCGGAGAACAGTTCGCGATACTCATCGACCGACTGACGACTGGCCATGGCGATCGAAAAAATCTGGTGAACCGGCCCCAGCATGACCGTGGTGATGACGACGTTGATCACGACCAACCCGATAGCCACCGCGAGCGCAATCTGTGCGACGACTGTGGGTACCACGCCGATCCGCGACGCGATCAGCACCAGGACGGAGACGATCGCCGCCAGGGCGGAGGCGTTCGCCCAAATCGACAGCCAGCGGTTCTTGTCCAACCACGAATCGGATTGCGACCAACGGATGAATTCATCGGGGTCGCCGGTTCCCTCGCCGACATGTGCGGCCAGTGAATAAAAACGAAAACGCTCGTCTCTCCGCGGCGTCAACCGTCGGACCGCTGCACTGCGGCCCCGCGCGACCTCTGCGTCGGCGACCCCGGTCAACCAATTCGCCAAC
>NZ_JBFHKV010001387.1:0-1846 GCF_041595215.1 Stieleria sp.
AGCCATTCATTTTTGACGTCCTGGAAGGTTGCGAAGTCCGTCAGGCCGGCGCCGCGTTTGTCCATCACATGAACGTTCCGCACGTCTTTCCGCTCGGTCCAATTGCCATTCTCGTCGATCAGGTGCGGGTACTTTCCCTGACCTTTGACCAGGTGAGAGAGCGTTCCGTTGGTGTCTGGCGGATCGATTCGACCGAAGCCCAGCATGTTGGACTGTCCCAGCAGGATGAAGACTTTGACGGGCTTGTCAGCGGCCGCCGGCTTTCCGTCGGGGTCGGGTAGTTGCACCGATTGCTGCGCCACCGCGACCTGCATCGCAACCGGCGCCGACAAAAGCATCAACAGAACAACGCATTTCCTGAATCTCGATTTTTGCAACATCGGAGCTTTCGTCATCTCTATGGTCAGTGGCAGCGTCGATCACGCTGTATCATAACAGGGCCTCTGGCGATCGTTTGTTCGTCCGTCGGACGGCTTCCCCGAAAGTGAAACACAAGATCGATTCATGAAAAACACCTGCCTTGCCATCGCGGCTGTGCTGGGGATGACGGTGCTGGGGATGGCAATGACTTCCCCCGCCCTCGCCGAGCCTGAGCAACCGAACGTCTTATTCTTGATCGCCGATGACCTGAATACATCGCTGAGTGGTTTTGGGCACCCGCAGTGCAAAACGCCGAACCTGGATCGTTTGGCGGATCGCGGTGTGAAGTTTGAGAACATGCACTGCCAGTATCCGGTCTGTGGTGCGTCGCGAGCTTCGATCATGTCGGGACTGTATCCGTATTCGAATCTGACACTCGGCAATGCAGGCACCTTGCGCGGCAGCATGCCGAACGTGGTCACGCTGTCGCAAACCTTTCGCAAGCGAGGCTACTATGCCGGACGCGTCAGCAAGATCTATCACATGGGGATCCCCAATGAGATCATTGCCGGCACTGCCGAACGCGATGATCCGTTTTCTTGGGACGAGGCGATCAATATCAAAGCGCCCGAACAGCATGCGCCGGGTGAATCGACGAACTGGTCGCCCAAAGACAAGGGCTCGCAGAGTTTCACCGGGGTGGTGGCATCGACAGGGGATCACGACCACGCCGACGGCATGGCGGCCGACCGAGCCATCGAGATTCTCGATCGCGTCAAAGAGAAACCGTTTTTCCTGGCCGTGGGTTTTGTCCGCCCGCACGTGCCACTGGTCGCCCCCGAGCAATACTTTGATCGCTACGACCGGTCAGCCATGGAAGCGCCGCGGGTTCCGGAGAAGGATCTTGATGATGTGCCGGGAATCATCCGCGGCTACAAAGCCAACAGCACCACGTATGGTGTCACACCGGAACTGCACAAGGGATTGTTGCAGGCCTACTACGCCAGTGTGTCCTACATGGATGCCCAAGTCGGACGCGTGTTAGATGCGCTTGAAAAACATGGCTTGCGGGACAACACCATCGTGGTGTTCACCAGCGACCACGGTTACCTGCTGGGGCATCATCACAAATTCCAAAAACAGCACCTGTTCGAAGAAGCGACGCGGGTTCCGTTCATCATCAGTGTGCCATGGCTGAAGGACCAACACGGTCGTGGAACGTCAAAGATCACGGAGCTGGTGGACCTGTATCCCACGCTGGCCGAGTTGGCCGGTGTTTCCGCCCCCGAAACGCTGCAGGGCACCAGTTTGAAACCGCTGCTCTTGGATGTGGAGTCATCCGCATGGACGAAGGATCACGCATTCACGATCAGCCGCAGCGGCGGGGAGTCGCTGCGCACCGACGACTGGCGTTTCACCCAGTGGGGTTTTGGCGACGATGGGATGGAGCTTTACGATTTAAGAAACGATCCCGGCGAATTCACCA
>NZ_JBFHKV010001388.1:0-1844 GCF_041595215.1 Stieleria sp.
CATCAATTCGAAGATCGGTGATCACCGGCAAGGCATGCTGTTTATGGAAAAGGGACGGCGCGCCGGCGATTATCCCTACTTCGGTTCGGTTGTCTCAAAATATCTGGCTCCCACCGATGCCGAACTGCCCGGCTACATTCACATCAGCAAACGCGGCATCGTTGATTCGACGGCTGCGTTCTTGGGGGCTCGGCACGCCGAACTGAAACTGTTAGGCGACCAGGCACCGGCAAACCTCGTCTCGCCGAAATCGATCGACGAACCCGCCGACGAGGCTCGCCAACGGCTGCGTGTTCAATTTGATCGTCGGTTCTCACAGCAGCGTTCGCGTGCGCTGACGGATGTCTACAACAGTTCGTTCGAACAAGCTGAAAAACTGATGAAACGCAAGGCGATGTTTGAGGGCACCGTCAGCGAGCAAGACCTGGACCGTTACGGCCGCCACGATTTCGGCCGCCATTGCATCCTCGCGCGTGACTTACTGGAGAACGGTGCCACGTGCGTCAAAGTCACGCATCATGGTTACGATACGCACGCAGAGAATTTTAATTTTCACCTGGAGCAACTCGGCGAATTCGACAAGACGTTTTCGATGTTGCTCGACGACATCCACGATCGCGGAATGCTCGACAGTACATTGGTGATCGTCTATTCCGAGATGGGACGCACGCCGAAAATCAACACGAAATACGGTCGTGATCACTGGGGGACGGCGTGGTCCGTTGCGATGGGCGGGTGCGGCATCCAGCCCGCCGCGGTGATCGGCAAAACCAACGACGAGGGGACGGAAGTCGTCGAACGCGAAGTCGACGGCGGACATCTGTTTCATACGTACCTGTCCGCACTCGGGCTTGATTCCACGACGGACCACGACGTTGCCGGAAAATCGATTCCGATCGGCGACCCCGCCGCGGCGCCGATTGAGGAGCTGTTGGCATGAATTCAAACGCAACCATCGATCCGGTTCAGACGCACCTGATCGGCGAATTCAAGCATTCCCGGCCACTCACTACGCTGCGCGTCGATCCGGCGTCGCGTTTTGTCGCCGCAGGCGCTCAAGACCTGGATGTTCAACTCTGGGATCTTGATGACGGCACACTCCGAACGCTGAGCGGACATCAAAGCTGGGTTCGATCCATCGATTTTTCCGGCGACTCGAAACAGCTCTACACCGCGTGCTGGGGCGGAGTCGTCAACATCTGGGACCTCACCCGAGACGATCCTTCGATCATCCGCAGCATCTCCGCTCATCAGGGTGCCGCCCGCTGGGTGCGAGTCAGCCCAGACGGCACGCGTCTGGCGACGTGCGGCAACGACTTGCTTGTCAAACTGTGGAACATTGAAACCGGAGAGCAAGAGCTAGAGCTGAAGGGGCACGAGCGACACGTCTACGGCGTCGACTTTCACCCCGACGGCGCGCACTTGGTTTCTCAAGATCTGATGGGCGTGATCTTGATTTGGGATCTGAAAACGGGTGAGCAGCAACGCAAAATCGATGCCGGCATGATGACGGGCTACGACAAGAAATTTGCGGCCGACATGGGCGGCGCACGGGACATGCAATTCAATGCCTGCGGAAGCCGATGGGCCAGCGCGGGGATCACCAAAGTGGTGAACTCGTTCGCCGGGATTCAGGATCCGATCATCGTGGTTTTCGACTGGGAAACCGGTGAAGCGACCCGGCAACTTCGCGCGGCGGAGAATTTCAAAGGCATCGCGTGGGCGGTACGGTTCCATCCCCAAGGCTTCCTGGTCGGCGGAGGTGCGGACAAATCAGGCAAAGGCGAACTTTGGTTTTACAACGATGGCAGTGACGAGGCATTTCACACGTTCAAAATGAAAAG
>NZ_JBFHKV010001389.1:0-1842 GCF_041595215.1 Stieleria sp.
CTGGCTCACATTCGAACATGATTCTTTTTCGCGTTTTCTGCGCCGCTGTTCTCGCCGGATCGACTTTTGCAGGTCTCCACGCCGCGGATGCTGCGGAGACCGATTCCGTTGCCGCCGGCCACAGCTACCACGGGGAAGCGTTTAACGAAGGCCCCCGACAAGCCGCGGTGATGATGCCGGGGATGGCGCCGATCGAGTTTCCCACCTCGACCAAGTCCGAGGCGGCGCAAGGGTTCATCGAACAGGGAATCGCTCAGCTTCACGGATTCTGGTACCTGGAAGCCGAACGTTCGTTCCGCCAAGCCGCCAAGGAGGATCCCGAGCTGGCGATCGCGTACTGGGGAATGGCGATGGCCAATGTCAACAACGACGACCGGGCGCGAGGGTTTATTGACCAGGCCAAAGCGAAATCGGCGAAAAACACCTCGAATCGAGAAAAGCTGTACATCGACGCGCTCGAACGTTTCTTGCCCAAACAGAACAAGGGCGACGACAAAAAAGACGGCGAGTCGGCGAAAGACCAGAAGGATCGGGAGAAAGAAGAAAAGAAGAAACGCGGTGAACGTTACGTCGCCGATCTGGAGAAGATCTTGCATGAGCATCCCGATGACATCGAAGCCAAAGCGTTTCTCGTCGTCCAGCTTTGGATGGGAGACCGCTACGGTGTCAAACTGACCAGCCGTTATGCCGTCGACGCGTTGTTGGGTGAAATCTTTGCCGCCAACCCGGCGCATCCCGCCCATCACTACCGAATTCACTTGTGGGATTCGGCACGCCCGGACAACGCACTCGTTTCGGCTGCCCAGTGCGGACCGGCCAGTCCAGGGATCGCGCACATGTGGCACATGCCCGGTCACATCTATTCCAAGCTGAAACGGTATTCCGATGCCGCCTGGCAACAAGAGGCTTCTGCGCGGGTCGATCATGCGCACATGATTCGCACGCGATTGATGCCCGACCAGATTCATAACTTTGCCCACAACAACGAATGGCTGGTTCGCAATCTGATTCACATCGGCCGCGTTGGGGACGCTTTGGATTTGTCACGCAATCTGGTGTCGTTGCCCCAGCATCCGACCTACAACTCGTTGGAGAAACGTGGCAGCCACAAGTATGGGCGTCAACGCTTGGTTCAAACGTTGACCCGCTTCGGGTTGTGGCAGAAATTAATCGATGAAATGGGCGGTCCATCATTGCTGCCGACCGATCACCAAGAGACACGGCGCGATGAACTGGGATGGCTCGGTGTGGCACAATTCATGGCTGGGCACAAATCCGCAGGCGCAAAAACGCTTCGGCGATTGCAGCGCGAACGACTCGAATTGCAAAGCCGTCTGTTGGACGTGGCCGATCGCGACGGAACCGAGGCTGACACGTCAAAGGATGACGATTCGAAGGAGTTGAAGAAAGAGTTGGATTCGTTGCGAGCAGTGATCGCACGGGTCGCTGCGGCTGCCGCGGCCAAACGCAAGGATGTGGCGACGTTCAACAAGCATCTCAAGGCCGCAAAACTTGACGCGACGATGGAGGCTCAGTGGCTGGGGCTGGCCGGAGATCGCTCCGCCGGAATCAAAGCCGCCGAGCGGGCGGTCAAGTCGGGACCGTCCGAAGTGCTGCCGTTGGCGGTGCTGGTCGATTTGCTCTGGAAGGACGGTAAGCAGGACGAGGCGAAAAAGCAATTTGAAACACTGCGAACCGTCGCCGCCGACGCGGATCTGGACACCCCGATCATGGCCGGGCTTTCGGAGTTGGCGAAGTCGGTCGGAGCGGAGGGCGACTGGAGGAAGAAGCCCGAACCGGCAAGCGATCTCGGCCCGCGTCCGCCGTTGGACGAGTTGGGGC
>NZ_JBFHKV010001390.1:0-1840 GCF_041595215.1 Stieleria sp.
GACGCGGCAATCCGGTTCGACGCAACGGTCCTCGCGAGGCATCTCGGTCGGCTACAGCGATGAATTGAGGTTGTTGCCCACCGCGACGTCGACGCTGCAGCGGATTGCAACGGTCAGCGGCGGACGCTTTGACCCGCCGCCGGAATCGATTGCCGAACGGATCGACGCGACGGCCCGCGAACCGATGCCGCTGTGGCCCTGGTTGTTGATGGTCGCGATGTCCATTTTCGTAGCCGATGTCGCGCTGCGACGGATCGAATTGGCCAGGTAAGGATAGAACAATCGCCCCAGCACGTGGCGTTAGCCAGTGGCGCGTGCCCAGCACGCAGCGTTAGCCAGTGGCGCATGCCCAGCACGTGGCGTTAGCCAGTGGCGCATGCCCAGCACGTGGCGTCAGCCAGTGGCGCATGCCCAGCACGCAGCGTCAGCCAGTGGCGCGTTTCCCAACCCTCACGCCGATCACTTGGCTTCCTTGAAATACGCTTCGATCGATTCGTACTCCTTGGCGCCCTCGATCTTGTTGTAGCGAAACAGTGTTGCCGCGTTGGGATGATCGATCCGCCAGACTTTAAAATCGAACCGCAACGCATACTGATAGCCCGGCGGCAATTCCAATCCGCCGTTGGCGCGAAGCATCTCCGTCAGATCGACACGTAACCGCAACGGTTTGGGCCGCTCGTCCTGGGTGATCCAGAGATCCCAACGGACATTGTCCTCTTGGATGCCTTGGAAATGAATCGCCGGCGTTTGCCCGCGAAACTTGTTGCGATCGAGTAAGCGGACCGACTTCATGCCAGTCATCAACGACAGCGCGGGATCGATGCCGGCCATGGTCAGGGCGAGAATGGGTTCCGGGTACGGCCCCATCGGCAACGGCAACTCGAAAACCGCTTGCTGCATCGCCAACGGTTTCTCCAGCACGGTGAATGCCTGTTCGGAAAGGGCGATCGTCGTCGTTGCACCGTCACAAAAGATTCGGGCTCGCTGCTGCTCGTCTTTCAAGTAGATGGTGAACTGATCGGGAATTTGGGACGCGATTTGGTAGACCGACGTTTGGGTGTTGACCACCGCTCCGTCGACGATCGTATCGGCGGACAATTCGACGGTCGCCCGAGTTGATTTGGCGCCGATGAGCTGATCGAACAGGGGCCGGAGCGCCGCGACCGCATCGGCATCCGCGACTGCATCGGCATCCTCCGCCACGACTTTCGCCGGTTTCGCGTCGGACGTTTTCTGCTCCTGGGCCCCCGCCGGTCGGACCGGCATCGGGAACACCATCAAACTGATAAACGCCAGGACACACAACCGTTTCGAGCGCAACATGATCGATCCGAAGGAAAACGAGGAAAGGGACGAGCGACGCGGGATTGCCGCAGCAACACTCGCCGACAGCGAGGCGATCGCCGCTGGGGTGATTCATCGTGACGCCGTCCCACGAGGACTTTCCAGACAACGACTTTCCAGACAACGACTTTCCAGACAAGTTTGATCGCTAATGGGATCGGCTTCCAGCCTGTTTTTCCAATCGCGTGCATCCGGGAGTTGACTGCTTGCGAACATAGGACTGTACGCAGCTCGGGTGCCGGCCCCGGTTGCGGTTTCCTGCGGCGGCTCGAAGTTCAGTCGCTGCATCTTTGAAAAACCACCCACCACGGCCTATTTCCATGAAACGCTCTGTAACCCTCGCGATCGCCATGACCATCGCACTGTTTACGTCGGCGGGCTCGAAAGCCGCGGATATCGTCGACACGGCGGTCGCGGCAGGCAACTTCAAAACGCTTGCGGCGGCGTTGGGTGCGGCCGATTTGGCCGGCGCGCTCAAGGGCGATGGCCCGTTCAC
>NZ_JBFHKV010001391.1:0-1834 GCF_041595215.1 Stieleria sp.
CCTGGATCAATTGCATCGCGATTCCGTGCGGTTGACCGATTATCACGTCGCGCCGACTTGCTCGCCGACACGCTGCGCGTTTCTGACCGGTCACTGGACCAACCGCACCGGCGTCTGGCACACGATCATGGGCCGTTCGATGTTGCGCGAAAACGAAGTCACCATGGGAGACGTTTTTTCTGCGGCTGGTTACGAGACCGGGATGTTCGGTAAGTGGCACTTGGGTGACAACTATCCCTACCGCCCGGAAGACCGCGGCTTTAGCGAAGTGATGCGGCACGGCGGCGGCGGTGTCGGCCAGACTCCCGATCATTGGGACAACGCCTACTTCGATGGATCCTACTGGCACAACAGCAAGGTGACTCCGGTCCAAGGCTTTTGCACCGATGTCTTCTTTGATTATGCCGAACAGTTCATTCGTGATTCGCATTCGGCCGACAAACCCTTTCTGGCCTACATCGCCACCAACGCGCCGCACGGCCCGATGCACTCCCCCGAGAAGTACAGCGAGCCGTATGCCAACCTGGGCACGGGTTTGGCAAACTTCTACGGCATGATCGCCAACATCGACGAGAACGTGGGACAGCTGCTCGGGCTCTTGGAAGATCTGAAGATTGCCGACAACACGATCTTTATTTACACCACCGACAACGGCACGTCCTCGGGCGCCAAGGTGTTCAACGCCGGGATGCGTGGCAAGAAAGGCAGCCATTATGACGGTGGGCACCGCGTGCCGCTGTTCATTCGCTGGCCCGACGCCAATCTGGTCGGCGGACGCGACGTCGACACGCTGACCGGCTATGTCGATGTTCTGCCGACGCTGATTTCGATGTGCCGTGTCGCCCCGCCCCAAGGCGTTCGGTTCGACGGCGTCGATATCTCTCCGCTGATCTTTAATCGAGCGACCGATTGGCCCGACCGGATTCTGGTCACCGACTCTCAACGCGTCAAAGATCCGATCAAGTGGAAAAGCTCGGCCGTGATGACCGACCGCTGGCGATTGTGCAACGGAAAAGAACTGTTCGACATCGACGCCGACCCCGGGCAAGAAAACGACGTGGCGTCGGAGCACCCAGATGTCGTCGAGCGAATGCGAAATTTTTATGAAAACTGGTGGGCGGAACTGGAGCCGACGTTCGACCAATCCACGGCGATCTACCTGGGCCACCCCGCCGACAATCCGGCCCGGTTGACCAGCCACGATTGGATCACCACGCGGATGACACCCTGGAATCAAAGCCAGGTGCGGGCGGCGATGAACGGCCCGGCCAATACCGGGTTTTGGAACGTCAAGATCACCGAGGGCGGCAAGTCCGTGGTTCGGTTGCGTCGTTGGCCCGAGGAGGTCGATCGGCCGATCGCCAGCCCGCTGCCACCGGGACCGCCGGTGCCCGGGCAAACAGCATTTCGGGAAACGCCCGGCAAGCCCGTCGCGGCAGCCAAAGCCACACTAAAAATCGGTGGCGTCGAAAAGTCCGCGGCGGTGCCTGAAGGTGCAAAAGAAGTCGTGTTCGAGTTGGACCTGGAACCCGAGACGACGACGATGACCGCAACCTTTGAAACCGATTCCGGAGAAGTCTTCGGCGCCTACTTCGCCTACGTCGAAAAAATCTAGGGGCCTAAGCGGTTGATGAATGAGCGAGCCGTGACGCGCGAGCGGCCGGGCCATGGGCGCAACGCCCGGGGCCTTACGGCCAGCGGCTCACCAACCGTGTCGATTTTTTAAATAAGATCAACAAACCTTGGCGACTTCCAACTGTTCGTCGCGGACTTCGCCGGCGCGCACGAAAAAATCGGCAGCCGCTGGGCTGCCGATTCGTGGGACTCGCGTCCG
>NZ_JBFHKV010001392.1:0-1834 GCF_041595215.1 Stieleria sp.
GTTCAACGTCCAACGCGTGTTTGCTCAGCGAGAAAGACTTATAGAACAGGCTCCGGTGACGTCTTGCCCCGGCGATCGCGTCGGCAATTTGTCGTGGCGAAACCCAAGCGGCATCCACCAAGATGCGGTCGGAAACGTTCAGCGTTTCGATCGCGTCGTGGCCGTCGTTGGACCACAACAGCACCTTGCCATCGTCGCTGGCGGTGACGAGAAACGGTTCACAAAAACGAAACGGCGGCTCGCCCGATTTCGGTTTGGCAAGCTTGCGACAGGGGGCAAGGTAAAGCACGTCCCCGACCGTGTTCTCGTGCCCGCGGTAATCACGGATCAGTCGAATCGCGAACGATTCGGTGGGCAGCGAATGGGGATCGTCGGCGGACTTGTCTTCGGGCGGCGACGCCTCGTCAGCCGTACCCGTCTTCTTGGGCGGCGCCGACTCAGTTGCTGACTCAGTCGCTGACTCGGTTGCCGGCGCGGACGCCTTGGCGGATTGCGGAGGCGACTCGGCGGCGGAAATCCCCGTCAGCGACCAACGCGAAACATTGCCATCACGACCGCTGACGATCAATTCGTCTCCGTCGGGAGAGAAGCGAACCTGCGAGGCCGCTCGCTGACTGGCCTGGAACTGACTGGGCGGGTGCCTCAGCGGCATTCGCAAATCCTTGACATAAGTCATTCCGATGTCGTCGCACCAAGCGATCCGATGCGTTTGGGGGTGAAAGTCCAATCCACGCATGCCCAGCCCACGCCAGAGCAACCCTTCGTGGCGGAACGCATCGGGGGTGACCCGCCAATGTTCCACAAACCCCATCGATCCCATCGGCGCCTCAAAACGTCCGCGGGTCGTAATAAACCTGGTGTCATCGGTGAATTGCAAGGCGGTGATCGCGGGCCGGTCGGCCCATTGGCGTTCAAGCGTGAGGGTGAACTCGCCCGCATCATTTGGCTGCAACAAGACCAACCAACTGTGCTCATCGATGGCGCGCGTTCCACTGGCGTTGGACCCGCCGCCGACCAGCAGTCGTTTCGAATCGGGGGAAAAGGCGATCGCATGACCGCGTCGCAACTTGGGCACGACGATCCGCTGGTCCTGTTCGTTTTCCTGCAGATCCCAAACCGTCACGGCGCCGTCTCGATCGATCCAGCACAACCATTTTTCGTCCGGGCTGACGGCCAACGCGTGGACCGAGCCCTGCGATCGCACGAGAATCTGTGCGGGACCGAGCCCGCGTCGTTGATCCTCGTCGGCGTTGAAGAACTCTCGATCGGACGGCAGCTTCCATTTTAAAATCGTCCCATCGCTGCAGGCGGCAAACATCCATTGGTGTTGACGCGAAACGGCCAACGCGTTGATCGCCACTGACGAGGAGACGCCCAAGACGTCGGCGTTGAGCACAGTCGAGGGTGAGTGGGAAATGAGATCGAGCAGTCGCCATTCCCAATTCCGCATCGAATCGGGAATGTTGCGCAAAAGTTCCAGCCCGCGGGTGCGGTCGCCTTCGGCCAACTCATGCGACGCCCGCGACAGTTCGACCATGTGGCGATGGACCAGCAACGCCTCGCGCTCGGCTTCGCTTTGTTCATTTTGGCGGACCAATCGATTGGCACGATCGCTCAGTTGGATGTGCCGCACCTGGGCGACCAGGATTCCCATCAGCAGTATCAGAACCACCGGGATTCCCATCACCAACAACGCATAGGCGGGATGAAGTCGACCCCAAACCCAAATGTTTTCCAACAGCGACACCTTGCGTGCCAGGATCGGCTCGCGTCTGCGAAACCGCTGCAAATCATCGCGCAGATCGGCCGCCGATCGGTAGCGTGCGGTGGGTGA
>NZ_JBFHKV010001393.1:0-1831 GCF_041595215.1 Stieleria sp.
CGCGGCGACGCAGATACGCCGGCAGGGTGGAGGGCGAAAGCAACAACGGATCACCAAACGGTCATCGGGTGCGGACCCGGTTGCTGCTGCATGTAGGGGTTTTGCCCAGGATACTGATAACCCATCGGCGGCCCCTGCATCTGACCGGGTCCGCCACCTGTTCCTTGCTGCGGTGCCCCGGCAGCAATCGCCGCGCATTGGGCAGCCATTGCAGCGTGATGAGCGGCCATCGCGGCGTGCTGTGCCGCATGTAACGCCGCTTGGGCTCGTTCGTCGCTCATAAATCACTCTCTCAATTTGGGTGGAAAGAAAATGAAACCAATCAATAACGGTTTCGATAAACCATGAGGTGGGCGCATTCTAATCCGGCCGACGCCAGTTTGGGGGGGAGAGTGAAGAAATCGCAAATTGAGCGAAGTGGGCCGCTTGCTGGGCGAGGCGGGCAGATTGTTGGGCTTGCGCGGCGATGTCCGTCGTCTCAGTAGGTGGATCCTCCGGTTTGCGTTCCGGCCGCTTGGCCAACTCTCGTTTCACTCCCTCGAACAAGGCTCGGCCGACGGGAACGCCGTGGCCGGTGCATGCGTCCCAACCGATGCCGGATTTAAAAAAGCCGTTGCTGCCTTCGGTGATATCACGGAAGGCATCGGTGCCGGCCAAGCGATACAAGATCGGATGGATGAATCCGACGCGGCGCCCGAGACCTTGATTGATCCTCGCGATCAACGCCGCCCAAAGTGGCGCCGAGGCGCTCGTGCCGCCGCTGTAGTCCCACCTGCCGGCAAGTAGCGTGTGGTAGCCGCTGGCCAGTGACGCGTTGGCCGCAACATCCGGCAAGCCCCGCCCATCGAAGTCGTCTTGCTGACTGGGCATTGAGGGAAGCTTGATTTGACATTGATAGTCGGGACGTTTGAACTCTCGACTGCGGCCGCCGGCAGTGGCAAGACGGCATTGATCGAGATCATTCCAGGCGTATTCTCTGACAATATTGCCGTCGGTCGTTTCAATTTCGGTCCCACCACAGGCCAAGACATAGGGCGAACTGGCGGGGAAGTTGACGTGCGGGCTGGTCGGCCGTGTTCGGATCACGTCGAAGTCTCGCGATGCAGAACCGGCATCACCGGATGCCGCACAAATCGTGATCCCCATCAACGAAGCCCGTGCAAACAGTGAGTTGGCCAACTGCATCGGGCGAGACGCCAAGGTGGCTTCTGCCGAACCATAGCTGATCGAAACCACCGACGGACGGTTCTGCGAATGCAACGCGTGGGTCAACGCCGTCAGGTAGGGTTGCCGGGCGTTGGGGTGCAATCGAAAAACGACCAGCTTCGCACCCGGTGCGATACTACCGGCGACCTGCAGATCAAGCGTCAATTCGAGATCATTGGCGTACTCGGCGATTTGCTGAGCGTTCCAAGTCTTGTCCGGCGGGCCAGGCGGGGAAGCGGCACGCGGGTACTGTTGCCCGATCGGCTCCACGATGATCTCTGGAGGCGTGATGCCCTGCACGCGGAAGTACGTCTCCATGTCGGACCGATGAAATTGCCCGCCCAGCGAGATGATGCCGATCGTTTCGCCGGATCCATCAAACTGTTCAGGAAAGTCATACAGCCGCGCGATCTTTGACGGAAAGTGGATGCGATAGCCGGGTGGAATCGGTTCGTCGTTGGAGCTGCGTGGCGGGGCATAGTCTGGTCCGAATGGGTCGGCCCCCGTCCTCTCTTCCGATCGGTATTTCAGAGGCGCTTCGGCGCAGACCACCGGGGCATCACCGCCTTCCTCAGGGCCCGTCCACGTCGCGTCGGAATCCACGCTCACACTTTGGCTCGCGACC
>NZ_JBFHKV010001394.1:0-1828 GCF_041595215.1 Stieleria sp.
CGACGGAGGTTGCGACGACGAACGCCTGTTGGGCGACTTTCGATTGCTGGAGGAAGTCGGCCGCGGTGGCATGGGAGTGGTCTATCGCGCGCGACAGTTGTCGTTGGATCGAACCGTCGCGATCAAACTATTACCGTTTGCGGCCGTCTTGGACGCTCGTCAAATTGCCCGCTTTAAAAACGAAGCGCACACGGCGGCGCAGCTGAATCATCCCCACATCGTGCCGGTCTACACCGTCGGTGTTCAGCGTGGTGTCCACTACTATGCGATGCAGTACATCGAGGGACGTTCGCTCGATGCGGTGATCGCAGAACAATCCGACCGTGGGCAGTTGCCCAACATCGCGGTCACGTTGCAACGGGCGATCGACGTCGCCCATGCACTGCACGCCGCCCACGAGTTTGGGGTCGTGCACCGGGATGTCAAACCGTCCAATTTGATCTTGGACAACGATGACAAAATCTGGGTGACCGATTTCGGATTGGCACGTTGTCAGACCGACGCCAGCATGACCAAGACGGGTGACATCGTCGGAACGATGAAGTACATGAGTCCCGAACAGGCTCGTGGCGAATCTGCGATCATCGACGGACGCACCGACGTCTATTCGTTGGGTGCGACGGTGTACGAGATGCTGTGCTTGCGTCCGGCGCATGATGGCAACGACACGCCGGCCGTGCTGCGTCAAATCGGTGAACGCTCGCCCGCCCCGCTGCGGACGATGCGCAATGACATTCCCAGGGACCTGGAAACCGTAGTTGCCAAAGCGATGTCCAAGTCGCGTGACAACCGGTACGAAACCGCGTTGCGATTCGCCGAAGACATGCAGCGTGTGTTGCGTGGCGAACCGACCGTCGCACGACCGCCGACAATGATCGACCGGTTGTCGCATTGGGCACACGCCCATCGCAACATGGTCGCCACGACCTTTGTATTCGGACTGGTTGTCGTCCTCGGACTCTCGGTCAGCATTGCGATGGTTGCCGCGGCGAAACAGGAATCCGACGCCAACGCGGTGCTGGCCAAACGCAGCGACGCGCTCGCCCGCGCGACGGTCGATCGCCTGGGCGCGCAAATGGCCGAACTGTTGTCCGAGATCCCGTCGGCCAGTTCCGTGCGCCAACAGTTGCTCCGCGAGACGCTGGCCTATTACCAAGCATTCGCCAACCAGGCCGACGACGATGTCAGCTTGACCAGGGACTTGGCGATCACCTACGGCAAGATCGGATCGTTGCAAAACGAAATCGGTTCGCCCGGCGAAGCGATCGATTCACTACACGAGTCGCTGCGGTTGTTTCAGCAGCTGTCGGTCAGCGACCAAGACAGTCGGTCGATCAATCACCAGCTGGCGACCAGCGAAAACAATTTGGCGTTGGCGTTGGAACGCGCCGGCCAATACCGAGACGCCCAACGGCACTACGAATCTGCAATCCAGCGCTGGCAATCGCTCGCCGACGACGCCGCCCAGGACGTGGAAATCCGCGCGGGATTGGCGATGTCGCTCAGCAACTTTGCGTTGCTGTTGAGCAAGACCGATCGCCCGGACCAAGCCGAGACGATGTTTCAACGCAGTGTGAAGATCGCGGAAGTCGAACCGCAGAATGACGTCCTCGTCAAGCAACTTGCATCGACCTACCAGAATCTCAGCGGATTGTTGGCCGAACGCAATCCGCAGCGGGCGGTCGGCTATGCCCGCGCCGCCCTGGAGCATCAGATGCAGGAACTGTCCGACGACCACGCAACCCCCACAGCGGCCAGCCGTGTCGCGTTGACGATGAACAGTTTAGGTGCGGCCCAATCGGCGGGCGGGAATTTAGACGCCGCGATC
>NZ_JBFHKV010001395.1:0-1825 GCF_041595215.1 Stieleria sp.
CTGACCGACGCGTTTTGCGGATTCAAAGCCTATCGCAGCGAAGCGCTGCGGCATTTTTCCATCACCGATACCGGCTACGCAATGCCGCTTCAACTGTGGGTCCAGGCAGCCGAAGCCGGATTGCGGATCGCCGAGATGGCGGTGCCGTTGATCTATCTGGATCTGGAGCGATCGTTCGGCGGTGCGCTCGACCACGCAGAAACACGGTTGAAACATTACAATCAGGTGATCGACGACGAGATCGCGCGGCTGTGTGCCAGCGGTCGTCATGTCACCCACGCGGCCAGCGGAGATTTGGTCTGCGTACACGAGGCCGGTTGAACGTGGAATCCGATTCGAATTTCGAGGCGTTCCACGCGCCGCGTGGTCACTGCGATAGCTTGATCCATCCGCCGATCGATGGTGCTGCGGCGATGATGGTCGAGAACCAGTCGCGGGCTGCGGCGTACCCGGTTGAGATCTCTTCGCTGCGCCGATCGGCGCGCGAACAATTGTTGCGTGATGCCCGCCGCTACACCTCGGCGTATCGCGACATCGATTTCGCCGGCTCTGCCGAACAAACGATCGTGATGGCCGGTCACCAGCCGACACTGTTCCATCCCGGCGTCTGGTTCAAGAACTTCGCGCTCGATCGGGTCGGCAAAACCTCCGGCTCCGTCGCCGTCAATTTGGTCGTCGATAGCGACGTCGCGGGCCCGAGCAGTGTGCGAGTTCCGTACCTCTACGGCGACGCGGGCACGGTCGGATTCAAAGCCATCGCGTTCGACCGTCGCGGCGGCGGCGTTCCCTATGAACAATCGCTGGTCGAGGATCGCGAGCTGTTTGACGTGTTTGATCACAACGTGGCCGAGACGGTCGCCGGGATCGTCGAGAACCCGCTGATCCCAACGCTGTGGCAGCATTCTCGCGACGCGATCAACCGCTGCGGCTACGCCGGGTGCGCGCTGGCCCAAGGACGCCATCGGTTGGAAGCCGATCTGGGATTGCAGACCCTGGAGATTCCCCAAAGCGTCGTTTGTCGCGGCGATGCGTTTGCCTCGTTTGCGATGCAGATCCTCAGCGACTTGCCCCGCTTCCACGAGTGTTACAACGCAGCGACGGAGTTTTATCGGGCCGCCCATGGCATTCGCAGCAAGGCTCACCCGGTGCCCAATTTGGGACGCGACGGTGAATGGCTGGAAGCCCCGTTTTGGGTCTACGGCAACCAATCGCCGAAACGACGTAGCGTCTGGGTGCGAATTTCCTCCGCCGGCTCGGTGATGGAGATCAGCGACCGGGACAAGCGACATCGAAAAATCGACGCCTCCAATCAGTCTGCAGCGGCGGACGCGTTTCTGGCCCTGGCGAGTCCCGAATTTAAGATTCGTAGCCGGGCGTTGATCACGACGATGTATGCACGCTTGGTGCTCAGCGATCTGTTCCTGCACGGCATCGGCGGCGGCAAGTACGATCAGCTCGGTGACTTGATCAGTCGAGCGTTCTGGAACGTGGATCCGCCGCGTTTTATGGTGATGTCATCGACGGTGCTGCTGCCGGGACATCAGCGCTTTCCCAGCGCGGAAGTCGACGCGGAGATCCGCAAGCGGAATCGGCAGCTCCGCGATTTAGACTTCCAACCGGAACGTTACGCCGGGAGCGGCGAGATCGATCCGCAATGGATCGCCGCCAAACGGGAACTGCTGGCCGTGATCCCCGCCAAGGGACGGCGGCGGAATTGGCACGAGCAGATCACGGCGCTGAATCAGAAGATGGCGTCGCGGCTCGACCCGTTGCGAAAGACACTGGAAGCGGAAAAGGCCGAGCTGCAACAACGCCGACGCGAGGC
>NZ_JBFHKV010001396.1:0-1823 GCF_041595215.1 Stieleria sp.
GAACGAAGACGCATCGCTACACCGAATGGCGGCCGCTAAAGGGGAACACCCCAAATGCAGCTTTTCGAGAGTTGTACGCCTATGGAAGCGACGGGATCGAGCGCGTCAATCTCGCCGATCGGCCGGAGCACGAAGCCGTTCAAGCGTCGCTTCGACAGCGTTTGCGGAGCGAGATGGCTCGCTGACCGTCACTGGGGGCGATCAACCTTGCGAGCGCGCGGCGCGGAATCGGTTCGCCGCTAATCGTATCCCCGTGAGAGGTGGGGGAGGATCAATCTCGGGTGGTGCCAGCGGCAATGCGGCACAACATTTGCAACGGTTACGCCACCGCGATCGACGGGTTCGCAACAGGTATAGACGACGGCGGCGAGACCATCCATGCTCAGCGATAATCACAGCGAAGCGATTCGACGCGAGGGGCAGGAGGACTCAAAGGCGAGTCTTTCGACTCGCATTTGCGCCACCATGTTGGTGTTTTTCGCGTTGTATTATGCGCGGGCGATGGTGATTCCGGTCGTCACTGCGATCGTCTTGTTCTTGACGCTCCGCCCCATTGTTCGTCAGGGCCAGCGATTCGGTATCCCTTCGGCCGTTGGCGGTGCCGGCGTGATCGGAGTCATTTTCCTGATGCTGGCGGGCGGCACGTACCTCGTGTTCCAGCCCGCGCGTGAGACAATCGCCGAGGCGCCGCAACATATTGCGACCTTCAAGGAAAAGCTATCGTTTGTCACCGAAAGTATTGAAGACGTGGATGAGGCGACGGAGGATCTGGCCGAATCAGAGGAAGACGTCGACGCGACCGATGCCGATGAAAAGCCGGTGCCGGTCGAGATCAAGCAACCGACTTGGGCCAGCGGATGGAGCTATCTGAGTGGAACCGGAAACATCGTCTCCTTTCTGACCATCTGTCTCGCGCTGCTCTACTTTCTACTGGCCACCGGCGATGACTTGCTCCGCAACATCATGCGGATGCTGCCCGACTTTACGGCGCGACGGCGGCTTGTCGAGGTGATTCAAAACGTCCAGGAAGGGCTGGGTAATTACTTGGCGCAAGTCTCCACGATCAATCTGTGCCTGGGCATCGCCGTTGCGATTGCCATGTGGGTGTTAGGCATGCCTTCGCCTGTGCTTTGGGGGGTGATGGCCTTCGCGTTCAATTTTATTCCCATCCTCGGCGCGATTGTAGGTGCCACCATCATCTTCGCGGTGGCGCTCGTGAATTTCGAACCCACCTACTACGCGGTGATCGTTGCTGGCACCTTTGTGACGCTGACATCATTGGAAGGCCAGTTCATCACACCGTCGATCCTTGGCCGATCGATGAGCATGAGTCCCGTGCTTGTCTTCTTGTCGATCGTCCTGTGGGGATGGATGTGGGGAATCATGGGTGTGTTTTTAAGCGTGCCGATTTTGATTGCCGTTCGAATGGCATGTGAAGCCTATGACGGACTGCAGCCCTTGGCGATGATTCTTGGCGCCGAAGTTCCCAAGACGATCGAGAAAGCGAAGTCTGAACAAGTTTCCGGGCACGAATCCTCGACGACACAACTCGATTGCCCCTTTCTCGGTTTCGCGAGCTCAACAGCATCCGCAGATGGAGATCGCATCGCTGACCGGCACCCCAGTCGATAAAC
The DNA here is from genome assembly GCF_041595215.1 of Stieleria sp. NCBI lineage: Bacteria > Pseudomonadati > Planctomycetota > Planctomycetia > Pirellulales > Pirellulaceae > Stieleria > Stieleria sp. Next base: position 1,635 of record NZ_JBFHKV010001396.1, read on the forward strand.
GCGCCGTGCAAATGCACGGCACGAAATCAGCAGGTCGTCGGTACGCCGCCCATCCCAGTAACGTCCAATCCGTCGGCTCCTGCTTTGTCCAGATTTGAACTTTAAACGGTAGTGGACGAGGCGACGAGTCCATTGCTTTAGACGGTAGTGGACGAGGCGACGAGTCCTTTGCTTTAGATGGTAGTGGTC
>NZ_JBFHKV010001397.1:0-1823 GCF_041595215.1 Stieleria sp.
CAACTGCTTCACAGCGTTGCCTGCTGGTGTTAGCGGAACGGCGCGAGCCGTCCGGTGTCGGCGTTGGAAACGCGCTGACGAACCGCAGGGCTCGCGCCCTGCCGCTAACAACTGTTCCGCAGCGACACCCTTCGGGGGCGCGTCGGCTGGGTAACGAGTTCCGCTACGGGCGGGTGGCGATTTCGGCCGAGGGGACGACTCCCAGGTAGGCCATCATGTCGCTGATCTCCTGCAGCGTCAGCTCATCGATCAGCCCGCTGGGCATGATGCTGCTGGTGCTCGGCAGGATTTGGTCCACTTCCGACGCTTCGATCATCGCGGTGTTGTTCCTGGCGTCACGGACCACCAGGGTGCCATCGGATTGTTCGCTGACCATGCCGACAAAGATTTTGCCGTCCAAGGTCAGGACTTTCTTGCTGGCGTATTGGTCGCTGACGACGTGAGCCGGGTAGAGGATCGATTCGACGATTTCCCGTTTGGTGAATCGCCGCGCGATGCCCGACAGGCTCGGGCCGATCGATTCGCCGTAGTTGCCGAAGCGGTGGCATTGGGCACAGCTGGCTTTGGTGTACGCCGCTTTGCCCGCGGCGGGGTTTCCGACGCGACCCTTGTCGCTGTCGAGATACGTGACCAATTGCTCAAAGTCCCAGCGTGATTCATCAGCCTTGGGCAAGACAGCCGGCGGACGATCGGGATAGACACTGGCATACCATTTTTGCCACGGACGCATGGATTGTTTTCCGCCGGCGGGGCGTTCCATCCCGGTCCAGTGTTCCAACAGCTGTTCGATTTTTTCAAACGGCCGCTCGTCTGCTTCGGCGCGGACACCGAGCAAGATCAGGTGACGCAGCGCCATCGGGTCATCGGTCGCGACGTCGACTTTTTGCAGCGCGCCGACGACTTCTTCACCGGCTTCGTCGTCCAGGATGTTCAGACTGCGGACCAGGTAGTCCCAGTTTTCGCCTTCGGGGTGGACCGCCAAGGCCATCGAGATGACGGCACGGCGTTGTGGTTCATCGCGCCAAAGTTCACGCAAGTACTCTTGGGCTTCGGGCTCTTCGGACGAAGCCAGCAAGGCGACGATGCCGGTCCGCAGGCGTCGCTGGACGTCGCGGCCGTTTTGGTCATCGCGGATCTTTTTGTCCAGCGACATCAAGGTTTCGGTCGTGAGCGCATCGATCGGTTGTTTGACCTTGTAGATCGCCGCCAAGGCCGCGTTCTGCCAAACGTGCCCCTGTTCCAAAATGGCTTGCAAGTCATCGGCGGACAGCGTGGATGCAAAGTCACGGGTGACGTTGGTCATGTACATCGGCAGCGAGCCGGCGGTCGATCGGTTGGCCGCTTTTTCAAAGAACTTGAGGATCGCGAAGCGTTGTTTCGCGTTCCATCCGTCGGACATCGATTGCAAGCACATCGCCACCAGGGTGCGCGTCTCGTGCGGCGCGTCGGACTCCAGGTACTCGATCGCGCGATCGGCCAAGGATTCGGAACTGAGGTAGGTGGCCAGCCGAATGACTTCGTGATTGATTCTCGGTTCGCCCGCAGGAAACTCTTCGGCGATCTGTGCGCCCAGCGGGGCCACCTTGGCGGGATCCAGGCCGCTGCGATGCAGCGTCACCTGACAAAGACGCAGGACATCGATGAAGTCGGCATCACTGAGGAAGCCGGTCATCATTTCGCTGCAGCGTTCCAGGACCGCCAAGGCTGTTTTTTCGCTGTGGTCGACATCGACCAATGCGAGCATGCCGACGATGGCGACGCGTGTCTTGTCGGTGCCGAGCACTTCGTCGCGGAAGGTTTCGGCGGGCATTCGTTCGAGCAGC
>NZ_JBFHKV010001398.1:0-1822 GCF_041595215.1 Stieleria sp.
GCAGATCGACCGTCGAACGGACGGCGCGCTCCAGCAGCGGCGCCGTGTGAGTGCCTCCGGAGAGCACAAGCGTCGTGCGTTCCAAGTGCCGCAATGCATCCAGCGGCCCGCCTTCGGCGGACTGAAGTGTGATGCTGGCGCCGATCGCCGAATCCAGTGAACCGAGCAACAGGTCGCCGCCATCGGATTCGACCAATCGGGTCAGCCCATCGGCGTTGTAATCCTGCACAGCCACCAGCGCTGACAGATCGATCTGGCTGGCCGGGCCGGTGGCGCTGAACTCGATGACGCGATTGCGCGTGTCACCGCGACTGACATCGACGATCGATTCGAGCATCGGCAGCGCAATCACACCGCCGGCCTGGGCGCGAACATACGTGTCGGAATACCGGGAGGTGCCGCCGATGATGTCGACGAGGTTGGGAAACTCGATCCGACTTCCGCTGTCGGTGGCGGTGTAGTAACGATCCTCGTTGTACTCCGACGAAATCGGAAACCGCGTGACGCCCGGCAAGGAAATCACAGCACCGGAATTGGCCGTCACGTTGACGCGATGGAGTTGCACATCGCCATCAACCGTCAACGCTGCGTCGTCTCCCGTGGCAACCAGCGTCAAACCGCGTTTGAGATCCAAGTTGCCGCCGACGGAGACATTGCCCAGGATCACGAACTGGCTGGCCGAACCGTCGACGGTCATGTCACCGGCGATCGTCGCCGTCAGGACCTGGCCGTCGGTCGGGTTGAGCGTGCCGTCTTCGAAGCTCACCTCTTGTGCGATCAGACTGCGCGTGCGCAGTTCCGCGCCGTTGACTTCCAAGTGTTCGGTCGTGTCGATCGAATCGACGACCACGTTCGCGTCGATCCGCACCAGCAGCTCGCTCGACGCATCGGCGATCACCGCTTGATCGGCTGCGGTCGGTACGACGTCGCCGTCCCAGTTGAGCGGATCGTGCCAACGCTCGTTGTCACCTCCGCCATCCCAGGTGACGGTGGCGAGCAAATGCCGGTCTTCCAGTTTCTCAAACGGAGACCGCATCAAGCCTTCGGAAAGCTGCTTGCGTCGCAGTCGAGCCGCCTTGATGCGACGACGATCACGAAGCTTTTCCACAACCCCGCGCTGGTCACCCAGCGAGTGTATGTTCCGAGTCATCGGAGATGCCTACTGGTGCGGACGGCACGCGGGCAGATTCAGAGTCTCAATGAAGGGTGTCGGCTTTGGACCAACATCGGACGGAACGCTTCGCTGAATGACGGATCTACCCCGACCGCCCATTTATCAATGGAGGGGGACATCGGCTTGGTTCACGCAGATCACGGACCGATTGAAGGCTGCCGGGAGCCGCGGGATCGAATCCGTCGTGAATCGATCCGGCACTCACCGAGCGGTCATCGTTTGGTCTGGCAAAAACGACGCAAAGTTCCACCGGGCATAACCTTCTAGCCTAGTGGTACCGAAGCGCAATTCAACATGCCGGCCGTATAGTTGGTGGCATTCTTCTGCAATTCATCGAACCACGAAATCTCGCAAAGTCGATGGGTCCGAACGTGTCGTCAAAGCGTTCACAGTGAGCTTGGCCATGTGCGCCGAATTCGCCCGCGGCGCCTTCGCACTGATGCACATGACCGAATACGTCACACTCGCAATACCCCTCCGGCTGACTAGTCACCGAAGCGTCTGAGACGAAAGCTTGCTTTCGCCTGTCGGCTGGTCTATCGTCAGGGATCGGTGTTCACCCGCGCGCGGGTGGATTGCGTTCGCATCCACCACAGTCCCTCAACTTTTACGAAGAGGTTCCGATCATCCGAGAAGGACGCTCGACGC
>NZ_JBFHKV010001399.1:0-1822 GCF_041595215.1 Stieleria sp.
CAGGATGTCCTCGGAAGGATCGGATCCTGGGGCGCACGACAGATGTCGCAATCACCGGCGGGGCGATCACGGACAGGTTCTGTCAACGCGATTGCATGAAAACTAGCTCATCAATAGCCGGCGTCACGGCGATTGCGTCCGGGGGGACGTTTCCCAGGCGGGTTTTCCTCCCCGCCCTCGCCGGCGCACCAGATCCCTCCACAGAATCCGCCCCCCCAAAGAAATCCGCATTCGGTTGACGGGGGGGCCAATTCGCGACCTACAGTTACCGTGACACCGATTCACTCGGGGGGATCTGAGTCCATCACCGGACCGGACCATCCCGACCCCACCAATCTGATGCCCCCATCCGCTCGTTACCCAATGACCTCGCTCGACACTTCCGCACTCGATCGACTCTGCCATAGCACGGTGATTGGGAGTGACGTTTGGTTTTTGTCCGGGGCCCTCGAGCCGCGAGACAATCTGCGTCACTTGCCGATCGACGAGCCAGAATTCACGATTGGCAGAAAGCCCGGGTCCTCGCTGAAACTGAATTTTAAAACCGTCAGCGGACGACACGCGATCCTGTCGGCCAAAGATGGCAAGTTGCTGCTGACCGATCTGGGCAGCACCAACGGCACCTACGTCAACGGCGAACGAATCCAAGGTCAAGTCACCGTCGATGAAGAAGATTTGATCCATTTTGCCGAAGCACCCTTTCGAGTCCTTCGGCAATCGCCCACCGGACAGTCTGCTGGGACGATCGCCCGCAACGTCTGCGATGAAGCGTTGGCGCTGGTTCAATTCGATCGAATGATGAGTGAAAAACTGGTGCGACCACACTTCCAGGTGATCGTCGACGTCGAAAGCGAAAGCGTCGTCGGGCACGAAATCCTGGGACGCGGCAGTGTGTTCGGGCTTGAGTCGGTCGCCGCTATGTTTCACGCCGCCAGCCAACTGAATCTGGAAGTCGAACTCAGCGAGCTATTGCGTTGGGAAGGCGTTCGTGTCGGACGAGATCTGCCCGCGCGGCCGAATTTGTTCGTCAACACGCACCCCAAGGAAATGGAGGATGCCGACAAGCTGATCGAATCGCTGGTCCAAGTTCGCCAGATGTCCGGCAATACCGACCTGGTTCTCGAAATCCACGAAGCCAGTGTCACCAATCGCAAGGTCATGCGAGAGTTGTCCGCCGCGGTCAAAGACCTGGAAATCGAATTGGCCTTCGACGACTTCGGTTCCGGTCAAGCGCGATTGGCAGAATTGATCGAAGCACGCCCCGATTACGTGAAATTCGATATCTCGCTGATTCACGCCATCGATCACGCCGATGAGCCACGGCACCGGATGCTCCAAACGCTTGTCCGAATGGTCCGCGATCTGGAAATCAAGGCGCTGGCCGAGGGCATCGAGACGTCGACCGAAGCGGAGGCCTGTCAAAGGCTCGGCTTCGACCTGGCGCAGGGCTATTTCTACGGCCGCCCAGCACCCCTGTAGTGCAAGCAGACCGCTGTAGTGCAAGCAGCCTTTGCTGTCATTTCTCACCTTTGGCGAACTTATGCCGGTTGTAGCAGATCAACCGTCTAGAACCGCCAACGACAGCCGCCGATCACCGAAATTACAGGGATCATCGTTGCGACCTGTCCGATCATCACAACGGTGATCACTCTCTCAACAGGGTGAGCACGTTTGAGATGACGCCTGACCGGACGGCACGGACACGGAAGACCAATGAACCGAACAAAGCGGAAACGGATGACGCTTCGCAATCGACCACGCGTTGTGCTGCTCGGCATCGTGCTCTCTGGGGCCGCTTCGACGCTGAACGCCGCAACGCAAG
>NZ_JBFHKV010001400.1:0-1818 GCF_041595215.1 Stieleria sp.
CGACGAAACGATTCGGGTCTACCGCACCAAGCCGAAACCCGGGCAACTGAAAATCGTCGAGATCGCGCTGACGTGGAATGACGAACGCTTTATCGCGGCCGATCGCGAGAGCGTGGTTCAAGGTGTGTTGGACGTCGCCGCTGGAAAATCGCCCGCCAAAGCCTTTTCCAGCCGAGCGTCCTACCAACAAGTGCTCGCCGATTCGACCGCCGAGATCGATTCGGCAAACGAGAAACAGGCAACGGTCTGTTGGCAGTGGTATGCCGAGCCGTTTGCCATGGGACGGATCTTGCGCGAGGTCGTCGAGTACGACCGCCGCGATGATCTGGATGTGATCGAGCTGCTCGAGCGACAGGGCTTTGGCGTGATCGAGGCGGTCGGTGGCGTCGGTGTCGTGGCCGGCAAGCGATTCGACGTGCTTCACTGCGGCGTCGTGTTGGCCCCCGGCAAATTGACCAAAGCCGCTCGGATGTTGCAGTCCAAGAATTCCATCCGTCTGCCGATTCCAACTTGGCCGACCGAAGACACCGGCGCGTTCTTTCGATTCAATTGGGAATTGGAGTCCGCATTTTGGGCGGCCGAATCGTTGGTCAACGATGCGTTGGGCGAAGATCTATTTCGGCCGATGATTGAAGGGATCCGCGATGACCCCGAAGGCCCGCAGATCGATATCGCGAGAGACTTTTTGCCCAACTTGGAAAACGAGGTGATTCTGATCACCGACAATACGATGCCGGCCGGGCCAGAGTCGGATCGGATGTTGGTCGCCCTGCGGATCAAGAACGCGGACGTCGTCGCCAAGGTCGTTCAGAAAGCGATGGAAGTCGAACCGGACGCGATCAAGTTGGAGGTGCCCGAGTTCGACGTCTGGCGTGTCGAACGCGGCAAGAACGACAGTGATGATATCGACGCCCAATTGGCGGCACTCGGCTTTGACGAAAACATCGACGAAGAAGACACGTCGCCGTTGCTCAACCACTGGGCGATCGCGGTCGTCGAAGGCCAGCAGGACGACGATGCCGATTACCTAATGTTTTCCAGCCACTCGGAATTGTTGGTCAAGCTGGGCAAACGCGTTCGAGTCGGCGAGACGGGAGATCGTTTGGCGGCGACCGAGCGTACCAAGACGATCGTCGCAGCGATCGACGATTTGAACAAGGGCAACGAAGTCACCTACGACAGCGTCGTTCACCCCAGCATCGCGCTGCGGGCACGCTACGAGCTGCTGCGGAAAGGACAACTCAAAGACAGTGACTCGCTGATCGCCAATTTGCTCCGGCGGATCGTCGAAAACGACGAAGACGGGGAGCCGGATCCGATTCAAGCCGGCAAGCTGCCGCCGTTCGAGACGATCAAAGCGTTCTTCACCAGTGCCGGAGCGTTCTGGGAAAAGACCGACAGCGGTTGGACCATGACCGGGTTCTTGATGGCGGAGTAGTCGTTTGCCTGACATTTGTTAGCGGAACGGCGCGAGCCGTCCGGTGTCAGCGCGAAAGCACCCTGGAAAACTGGAAGGCTCGCGCCCTTCCGCTTCGTAAGGCCCGTCGGCTTGCGCCAAACGGCTGATGATCGTTTGACATCAGCCGGTTCGCGCCAGCGTCCGGGCCTTTTCCGTTGAGGTTTCACGCCAGCGGCGTGCCACATCAAAGCTTGGGGTCGCGCCCGCGCACCCCAAGTTCCGGTCTAAAGCACTTCCTTGAGTGCCTCGATCATCACCGGCAGGACTCGGGCTTGGACGTCGCTGAGCGTGCCTTCTTGGAACGCACCGGCGGCCGCTTTGTGCCCGCCGCCGCCGAACTGTTCGGCGATTTCGTTGAC
>NZ_JBFHKV010001401.1:0-1815 GCF_041595215.1 Stieleria sp.
GCCGTTGACCGAAACCATCCACTCAAAATAGATCTGACATGCATAAGATGTGCAGATACCAATGCCCTTGTGGAGGGTCGCGGGGGAGTTTGCGACGACGCGGGGAAGGTGCTTTGGCGTCGTTGTTGGCATCGGTGGATGCGCTGCCGCGGAAACTCGCCCCTCGCTGCGCTCGACCCTCCCGCACACGGGAGGGTTACGTCTTAACTTGATGCGTTTGCCCCATCACTTGGCGTGGGGCCCGTAGGCTCGCGCCAAACGGCTGATCATCGTTTGAGATCAGCCGGTTCGCGACAGTAGGCTGACTTACAGCGTGGCGCGGAGCTTGGCTCCGTTGCCGGCTTGCCCGAAGGCGGTCATGCGTGCGACGCAAACGTCTTTCATCGCCGTACGAGCGGGTTTCAGATAAGCACGCGGGTCGAACGCCGAGGGGTCTTCGGCGAACACCTTGCGGATCGCACCGGTGATGGCCATGCGGCAATCCGTATCGACGTTGATCTTGCGAACACCGCTCTTGATGCCGCGTTGAATTTCTTCGACCGGCACGCCGTAGGTTTGCTTCATTTGGCCGCCGTACTTGTTGATGATGTCCTGCAATTCTTGCGGAACACTGCTGCTGCCGTGCATCACCAGGTGGGTGTTGGGCAATTTGGCGTGGATTTCTTCGATCCGAGACATCGCCAACACTTCGCCGGTCGGTTTCTTGGTGAACTTGTACGCGCCGTGGCTGGTCCCGATGGCGACGGCCAGTGCGTCGACGCCGGTTTCTTCGACAAATCGCTGGGCTTCGTCGGGATCGGTCAGCAATTGGTCGTGCGTCAGTTCGCCGACCGCACCGTGGCCGTCTTCCTGTTCCCCTTCGCCGCTTTCCAGCGATCCCAGGCAGCCGAGTTCGCCTTCGACGCTGACGTTTTTGGCGTGTGCCATTTCAACGACGGCCTTGGTGACGCGAGCGTTGTATTCGTAATCCGCGGGCGTTTTTCCGTCTTCTTCCAGCGAACCGTCCATCATGACGCTGGTGAAGCCGTTTTCGATCGCCGATTTACAGGTCTCGGGGCTGTTGCCATGGTCTTGGTGCATGACGATCGGAATGTGCGGGTACAATTCGGTCGCCGCGATCATCAGGTGTCGCAGGTAAGCGTCCTGCGAATAAGCCCGTGCACCACGCGATGCCTGGATGATCACGGGCGAATCAGTCTCTTCGGCGGCTTCCATGATCGCCTGGATCTGTTCCATATTGTTGACGTTGAATGCTGCAACGCCGTAATCGTTTTCTGCGGCGTGGTCGAGCACAACGCGAAGTGGAACCAATGCCATGATCAGCTACCTTGGGGTAAAATGAGAGTCGGGGGTCAGTCTTTTGCCGGGAATTATCGCTGCGTGACCCCTGACCGCAAGGGCGGGGGATCATGATTCTGCTGTTGGACAATCAGGACTCCTTTGTTCACAACTTGGCACGCTATTTTCGCCTTACCGGGGCGGAGACCCGTGTGATCCGGAGCAACCAGATCACCGCCCGCCAGGCGATTGACCTCGCCCCCCAGGCAATCGTCCTCTCCCCAGGCCCCCACGGCCCGGCCGATGCCGGCTGCTGCATCGAACTGATCCGACAGGCCCCCGAGCAGCTTCCGATCCTGGGCGTCTGCCTGGGACACCAAGCGATCGGGGCGGCCTTCGGCGCGCAGATCATCCGCAGCGAGCCGCGTCATGGATTGGCCAGCCCGATCACCCACGACGGCGAAGACTTGTTTCGCCACTGCCCCAGCCCGATGAATGTCGCGCGTTATCATTCCCTGGTCGTCTCGTCGCAGGACC
>NZ_JBFHKV010001402.1:0-1813 GCF_041595215.1 Stieleria sp.
AAGCTGAGCAAGATGCAGGCGACGTTCCTGGGCCAATGGTCGGGCTGGAATCTTGACAGCTTGATCAGTGTGTTGACCAGCCAGTTTGTGTTGGTGATCCTGATCACGTACCTGCTGATGGCGGCATTGTTCGAATCGTGGTTGTATCCGTTGGTGATTATCTTGACGGTGCCGCTGGGGGCGGTCGGGGGCATTCTGGGGCTCAACCTGTTGAACGTCTATTTGTCGATGACCGGCCAGCTGACGCAGCAACTGGACATCCTGACGATGCTCGGTTTCGTGATCCTGGTCGGGACGGTGGTGAACAATCCGATTCTGATTGTGCACCAGTCGCTCAATCACATGCGTGAGGACGCCATGTCGCCGCGGGTGGCGATTCTGGAGAGCGTACGGACACGGATTCGTCCGATCTTTATGACGACGTTGACCACGGTGCTCGGATTGTTTCCGCTGGTCTTGTTCCCCGGTGCAGGCAGCGAACTGTACCGCGGCCTGGGCAGCGTCGTGCTCGGCGGGCTGTTGGTGTCCACCATCTTCACGCTGGTATTGGTGCCGACACTGTTCAGTCTGCTGTTGGAAGCCAAGGCCGGTTTGGCGCGACGGCTGTTCGGCAGTCCAGCCCAGACGGCACCGCAGACGGCACGACCGACGGCGGCGTTGCCAAGTCAGCGGCGAACGGTTCAACTGGTGCAGCCAGGGGAACCGACGAAGCATGACGCTGATTCAGCGCGTGATCTGCCGACCCAAGACCGGGCTCACCAACCCGCTTCATCGGCCCCGGCTTCACAGGACGATCGATAGCCGCCCGCGTTGATGACCATGACAGGAACAGAGACTCCACACTGCAATGAATTGCTGTCCGATCAGGACGGTGATTACCGGACCGCCGATGGGAAGAAACGCTGGATCGCAGGGAGTTTTCCGACCGTCAGCTTCTATCGCCAGTTCGCGTGGAACGTTTATCGATCCAGTCGCGTCGCCCGTCAGGGAAAGTATGGAAACCAACGCTGGAGCGAAACCAGCTTCGAGGTCATGCAATCTCTCGAATCGGTCGGCATTCGATTCGAAATCACGGGGCTGCGGCATGTGAAAGACTTGGCAACCCCCTGCGTGTTTGTCGGCAACCACATGAGCATGCTGGAGACGATCGTCCTGCCCGCCATCATCCAACCGATTCGCGACGTGACGTTCGTGGTCAAACAAAGCTTGATGGACTATCCGGTGTTTCGCCACATCCTGCGGACACGCAATCCCATCGCTGTCTCACGTGACAATCCACGCGAAGACTTCAAGCGGGTGATGACGGAGGGGGCCGAGCGACTTGCCCAAGGCATCTCGATCGTCGTGTTTCCCCAGACCACCCGTAGCGACACCTTTGATCCGGGGACGTTCAATTCGATCGGCGTCAAGCTGGCGGCTCGGGCCAAGGTCCCGGTCGTGCCGATCGCATTGCAGACCGATGCGTGGGGCAACGGCAAATGGTTCAAGGACCTCGGTCCGATCGACCCGCAAAAGGAAGTGCGGTTCGCGTTCGGAGAACCGATCGCCATCGAAGGCCGCGGCGACCGGCAGCAACAAGCTGTGATCGACTTCATCACGTCCAAGTTGGACCAATGGAACGCCGGCACGTAGGACGAACAGCCGCTTCCGCGGCGACCTGAGTGACCGAGGGGGCGGGGCAAACAGATGGGGCAAAGCTAGGTTGGCTGCAAAAAAGAGTTGGTCAAAAAATGGGTTGGTCAAAAAATGGGTTGGTCAAAAAATGGGTTGGTCAAAAAATGGGTTGGTCAAAAAATGGGTTGGTCAAAAAATG
>NZ_JBFHKV010001403.1:0-1812 GCF_041595215.1 Stieleria sp.
CGTACCAATTGACCATCGACGGAGAACACGTCGCAACTGCGGCGGCCGACGCTTGGGGACAAGGCATCGCGATCGACCATTCACCCGCCCACCGCGAGGCAGAACGGTATCGCGCCGACGTCAACGATAAAAACCTGCAATTCACCTACAGCTGGAAAGCGCTGAATCAAGTTCACATCGTCGGAGAACGAAAACACTCCCCCAGCGGTCGAGCCCTGCCGGGTGAAGTGATCGAATTCAATCGACTCGCCAATCAACGCGACGAAGCGCTGCAAAGTGGAATCCCACTGAAATCGCGTCAATGGCGACTCGCACGCGTCGAACGCTGAAGAACCATCTTTCCCAACCGCTTTTCTATCGTGTTGAACCCATGAAACGATCCCTACGCATCCTGTTGTGTCTTGCCACGGTCGTCGCAAGCCTGACGGGAACAGGCGTCGCCCAAGACGCCAGCGGCATCAAGAATCTGAAAGATGCCGACCTGGATCTGATGAACAACCATGACCCGTCCTCAGAGCTGGAAAACTTTGAGCTGCTGGACGGTTATCAAGCCAACCTGTTCGCGGCCGATCCGATGCTCGCCAATCCGGTCCACATGCACTGGGACAGCAGGGGCCGGCTTTGGGTGGCCTGCTCTTGGGCTTACCCGCAGCTCAAACCCGGCGAAGTCGCCAACGACAAGATCATCATCCTGGAAGACACCGACAACGACGGCGCGGCGGACAAGTCCACGGTCTTCGCCGACGGACTTTACCTGCCCACCGGAATCGAACTGGCCAACGGAGGTTGTTATGTGGCGCAATCGCCGGATGTGTTTTTCTTAAAAGACACCGACGGAGACGACGTCGCCGATGAAAAGGAACTGGTGTTGACCGGATTCGGGATCGAAGACAGCCACCACAGCATCAGCGCGTGGCGGCGTGGCCCCGGTGGATGGATCTATTTCCAAGAAGGCATTTTTCTGCACGCGCAAGTCGAAACGCAGTATGGGGTGTTGCGAAACTTCAACGGCGGCGTCTACCAATTCAATCCTCGCACGCTGGAACTGCGAATGTTCTGTCGCGGCACCGGCGGCAATCCCTGGGGCCATGTCTTTGATCGCTGGGGCCAATCCTTCATGGTCAACAACCCTCGCATCCTGTACCTGTCTCCGGCCAGCGGCAATAGCGGCGAAGCGGTTCGAATCGCGCCCTTGATCAGTACGGAAAAGCAATGCGGCGGCGATCTGGCGACGGGCAGCCATGTCGGCGATGACATTCGCGGCCAGTTGCTGACCGGTCGTTTCAAAAGCCGCACCGTTGTCCGGTACGAATTCATCGAAGACGGTGCCGGTTTTCGGGCCAACGTCCTCGAGCCGCTGATCAAATCAAAACACCCCAACTTTCGGCCCGTCGATGTCAAGATCGGACCGGACGGCGCGGTCTATGTCGCCGATTGGTACAACTCGATCATCAATCACGCCCAACATGATTTTCGCGACCCGCGCCGTGATCACGACCACGGACGCATCTGGCGGATCACTCACAAACAGCGACCACTGGTCGAAAGACCGAAGCTGCATGGAGCGTCGATCCAGTCGCTGGTCAACCAACTAAAAAGCCCGGAAGATTGGATCCGTCACCAAGCCAGAAAAGAACTCAGCGAGCGGGACCCGGACCGCGTGCTCGCCGCGGTGGAAGCTTGGGTTGAATCACTGCGCGATCGAGACCCCGATTACGACCATCATCTGGTCGAAGCCATGTGGGCTTGCCAAAACGTGGAACGCGTCAGTGAATCCATCCTCGCCCGCGTGCTGGATGCGAAAGACGGACA
>NZ_JBFHKV010001404.1:0-1811 GCF_041595215.1 Stieleria sp.
CGTTCGACGCCCGAGCCTTTCATGGCGACGACGAAGCGTATCCGCGATACCAAGCGGGCGTCCATCCGATGGACGCCGCGCCGGTCGGCATTGCAGTGCGTGGCGGGGCAGCAACGGTTGACCGAGTCAAAATTGATCGCGACAAGTATTACGTCGCCACCGACAACAGCTCGTTCGGCATCTTTGACTACGACATGAACGAGCTTTACCGACTCGCACAGCAAAACGTCAGCTTTCAAGACATCCAAGACGTGATGGCGCGTCCTGAACTGTGGGAACAATTTCCCGTCTGGCAAACACGCCGCAAGGTGACGTTTCGCTTAGAAGAAAATCAATTCTTTCCGATGGGCGACAATAGCCCCGAAAGTCTGGACGCGCGCTGTTGGGCTGGAACCAAACTGGGTGCCCGACTGCCCGACCGTTTCCGCGATCAAGCCTACGCGTTCGCCGATGCGTCCTACGTCCCACGCGATTTGTTGGTCGGCAAGGCACTGATGGTGTTTTGGCCGCACCCCTGGAATTCGCCCGTCCCCTTCACTCCCAATTTCGACCGCTTCCGATTCATACGCTAGCGCCGGCACTGGCACTGGCTGGTCATCAATCATTCTCGAAACGGATTTCAAGTGCGATGAGTATCGATCACGATGAGCCCACGACGGTTCTGGAAGCTATCGATTTGCAAAAGACCTACGGCAGACGCCGCGTCGTCGACGGGGTCAATTTGCACGTCGGCAAGGCGGAGATCGTCGGATTGTTGGGCCCCAACGGAGCCGGCAAGTCGACCAGTTTCCGGATGATCTGCGGAATGATCCAACCCGATCGCGGCCGGGTTTATCTGGACGGACGCGATGTCACCGATTGGCCGATGTTTCGCCGCGCCCGTGATGGACACATGGGCTATCTGCCCCAAGAACCCAGCGTGTTCAAGAAGCTGACGGTGGAACAAAACATCTCGGCGTTGTTGGAACTGCTCGGGATGGACCGCAAGCAACGCAAAATCCGAACCCAAGAATTGCTCGAAGAGTTCAACATCACCCATATCCGCAAGAGTCGCGCGGCGGGATTAAGCGGCGGCGAACGACGCCGGCTGGAGATCGCTCGGTGCCTGGTTTCGGATCCCAAGATCGTGATGTTGGACGAGCCGTTTGCGGGGATCGACCCGGTCACGGTGCAATCGATCCAGGGCGTGATCAAGCAACTGCGTGATTCGGGAATCAGCGTTTTGATTACCGATCATGCGGCTCGCGAAATCTTGGGCACGGTGGACCGCTGCTACGTGATCTACCAAGGTCAAGTTTTGATCGACGGGACGCCCGAGGAAGTGAAACGACACCCCAAGGTCCGCGAAGAGTACTTAGGGGACATGGACGGGGCCGAGCGTATGGCCGAGGCGATCGACCCGCTGCCCACACACGCGCCCACAAACGCCCCCACCGCCGTCGCCGCAGCCCCCGCAAACGTCCATCCGGCTCAAGAAAAGTCCCCCGTGCCACCACCACACTTCCGTCAAAAACGTGCCCTGCGGCGACGCACGAATGTTTCGGATGTGTGACTGATCACTACGCTTCTTTCCACAAAACGACAAGCAAGCTTGTTGAAGATCTGTTGGGGAGAAGCGTGCCATTTCCGTCAGGAATTGAATCGGCATCCCGAATGGGACGTCGATTGTATTACTGAGCGACTTTTGGGCAAGCACCGCTCTGCGGTGCACACCGCAGGGAACGTCGATTGTATAAGTGACGGATTTGATCTTAGCGGAAGGCGCGAAGACTTTTGCGGCATGAACCCTCTCTGGCGTTTGCTTGCTGCGC
>NZ_JBFHKV010001405.1:0-1811 GCF_041595215.1 Stieleria sp.
ATTTTGATTTGACGCCGTAAACTGTCGAGCCGTCCGGTAGGGCATTCGTTTTAGCGGAACGGCGCGAGCCGTCCGGTAGGGCATCCGTTTTAGCGGCACGGCGCGAGCCGTCCGGTTTGTGGCAACACCGGAGGGCTCGCGCCCTTCCGCTACCATGCACCGGGATCACGACGCGAATGTGTTCGCGAGCCGGCGCCACGCTGACTCAATCTGCCCACAGCCACGCGTACAGACCCACCAGTGTCTTCGCATCGCGGATTTTTCCGCTGGCGATCCAGGCTTTGATTTCGTCCCGCGTCGCGATCCGATTGACGATCGACTCGGTCGCTTCGCGGTCAGGATCCCCGGCGACCAACTCGGTCGCCCGGTACAGATGCATCAGTTCGTCGCAAATGCCCGGCGCGGAATAGAACTCATGAATCAATTCCAGCTTGCCTGCCCGGTAGCCGGTTTCTTCGATCAATTCTCGCGACGCCGTGACCACGGCCTCTTCGGCCGATTCACGCGTACCGGCCGGAAGCTCCAGCAGCGTCTCGCCTACCGTCGGTCGGGTGTTTTCGATCAGAACGACGCGGCCGTCCTCCAAGATCGGTAGCAACACGACCGCGCCGGGATGGCGAATCACCTCTCGTTGATAAAGCCGGCCATCGTCGCCGGTCAACGTCATCCGGTGGACGTTGAACCTGGCCCCCTTCAAAAGCATCGGTTCTGTGGGATCATCGTCTCGGCTCATCAGTCGTCAACCCTTCTGTCAGCATGTTGTCTTGATTCGTCAGCCGGATATGTTACGCGGTCCCTCCGTTGATGGACAATCCACCGCCCGCACCATCCACCCTGTGTACCAAGGAAACATGTTCGGATTTCTCAATTGCGACAAGCCGATCGGCTTTTCATCACGCGACTTGGTCAACATCGTGCAGGGACGATTGCGCGGACGGAAGGTCAAGGTGGGGCACTGCGGCACGCTTGATCCGCTGGCCAGCGGCGTGCTGGTCGTCGGCGTCGGGCCCGCCGCCCGG
Source organism: Stieleria sp. (assembly GCF_041595215.1). Taxonomy (NCBI): domain Bacteria; kingdom Pseudomonadati; phylum Planctomycetota; class Planctomycetia; order Pirellulales; family Pirellulaceae; genus Stieleria; species Stieleria sp. Next base: position 1,020 of record NZ_JBFHKV010001405.1, read on the forward strand.
CTGACCCCCTTCGTGCATGAAGCTTCCAAGAGCTATCGAGCGACGTTTCGACTGGCCGCCGAGAGCCCGACCGGCGACATGGAATTCGAACCCACGCTGTATCCCGATCATCCGATCCCGACCGCCCAAGAACTCGCTTCAGCGTGCCGCAGCTTGACGGGAAGGATCGAGCAGATCCCGCCGGCTTATTCGGCCATCAAAGTCGACGGCAAACGGGCCTACGTGATGGCCCGCGAAGGGCAGGACGTGGTGATGCCAGCCCGGAAGGTTCACGTCGAAGCGATCGAAATCTTGTCCTATCAGTATCCCGATTTGCAGCTACAAATCACTTGCGGAACCGGCACCTACATTCGCACCTTGGGAATGGACGTTGCTAAAGCGGTCGGCACCGTCGCGGTGATGACGTCGCTGGTCCGAACACGCGTCGGCGAGTTTTCGATCTCGGATTCCATTTCCGAAACGCAGCTCCGTGAAAACGAAATCGAATCCCTGCTGTTGCCCGCGGCGATCGGCGTTTCGCACCTGCCCCGGTTGATCGTCAATCCAGACGAATGCAAACGCTTGGCCAACGGGTTGTGCCTGGGCACACGGCAACCCGACACGCCCCGTGGCGCGGAGGGAGATCCCGAACATGTTGCGGCGATCACCCCCGACGGACACCTCAAAGCGATCCTGGTCCAGAAGCAATCGAGCTGGTGCCCGAAGCGAGTCTTTCCGGACTAGAGCTTGCCAGCGGGACTCGCTACGGTTGAGCGACAAACGGATCTGAAAACTTGGGATCGGTCAGCAGCG
>NZ_JBFHKV010001406.1:0-1805 GCF_041595215.1 Stieleria sp.
CGGATGTCCGGAGGTGTCGCTGCGCTCACCTCCGGCTACTGGCTTTGACCCCGTTCGGGGTAGGCCTGCGAATTCAGTATCCCGGGGGACATCGATCGTATAACGGCAGCTTTTGCCAGCTCATTTAGATTCTCTCCCTCTGGGAGAGACGGCGTTTGCGCAGCAAGCAAACGCCAGAGAGGGTTCATGCCGCAAAAGTCTTGGCGCCTTCCGCTACGATCAAATCCGTCACTTATACAATCGACGTTCCCTGCGGTGTGGCGCCGATCGGCGCGAAGCGTATCTGTACTGTAGATTCCAGCGAGGGCAATCAATTGATATTGACCGGATAGAGCGCACTCCTCGTTGCTTTTCAAGCAATAGCGATTTGCGTTTCCAGCAAAGGAATTGCTGACCAATTCCTTTCACGTCCCGAGCCTTGGAACGAGTCCATTCAAACCGGATCTGACACGCAACAGAGGTGCAGACACCAACGCCCGCTGCGCGAGCGTTGCGTCGCCGAAACCCACTACGCAATGATGTCGTGGACGACTTTACCGTGGACGTCGGTCAGTCGAAAATCGCGGCCGGCGTAGCGGTACGTCAGCCGTTCATGATCGAATCCCAGCAGGTGCAAGATGGTGGCATGCAGATCGTGAACATGCACTCGGTCCTCGACCGCCTGGAAACCGAACTCATCGGTCGCGCCGTGCACGTGGCCTCCTTTCACTCCGCCACCGGCCAACCACATCGTGAAGCCATAATGATTGTGATCGCGGCCACTGTTGGTTCCGGCATTGGCACCCGGTTTGGGCAGTTCGACCGTCGGCGTGCGTCCGAATTCGCCGCCCCAGACCACCAGGGTGTCGTCCAACAACGAGCGTTGCTTTAGATCTCGCAACAAGGCGCCGATCGCTTGAGAGCACTCGCCGGCGAGTCGACGATGGTTGTCTTCGATCTTGTCGTGACTATCCCAGGGCTGTCCCGCGCCGTGCCAGAGCTGGATGTACCGCACGCCCCGTTCGACCAATCGTCGGGCGATCAAGATCTGCCTGGCCTGGATCGAATCACCATACATGTCGCGAATGGATTGGGGTTCGCTGCTGATGTCAAAGGCATCGGTCGCCTCGATCTGCATCCGGTAGGCAAGCTCGAAACTTTGCACGCGTGATTCCAACTCGGCATCCTGCTGGCGAGCCTGTTGGTGACGCTCGTTCAGCTTTTGCAACAGGTCCAGTTGCCGACGCTGTTCGTCGCGGGGCAGACCGGCTGCGTTGCGGATGTTCGCGAGCAGCTTTTCGATTTCCTGGTGTTTGCTGTCGATGTACGTCGCCTGATACGCACCGGGAAGAAATCCGGCTTGCCAGTTTTCGGCACCCTTGATCGGATAACCGCTGGGGCACATTGAGATGAAGCCCGGCAAGTTTTGGTTTTCGCTGCCCAGTCCGTACGTGACCCACGATCCGACCGAGGGACGCACCAACTGGCCGTTGCCGCAGTTCATCAGCATCAACGAGGGTTCATGATTGGGCACGTCGGCGTGCATGGATCGCACCACGCAAACCTCGTCGATCATCTCGCCCACGTGCGAAAACAACTCGCTGACTTCGATCCCGCTTTCGCCGTACTTTTTGAACTTGAATGGCGATCGATAGGCGGCCCCGGTTTCACGTTCGGTGCGCAGATTCAACGGAATTGATTTGCCGTGGTACTCCTCGAGCGCCGGCTTGGGATCAAACGTGTCGACTTGCGACGGACCACCGTTGAGGAACAAGTGAATCACCGCTTTGGCTTTTGGTGCAAAGTGCGGCGTCTTGGGAGCCATC
>NZ_JBFHKV010001407.1:0-1805 GCF_041595215.1 Stieleria sp.
CAAGTTCAGCGCCAGCGCCAGCGAGATCTTCGCCGGTGCGATCAAGGATTACAATCGAGGCATCATCGTCGGTGACCCCGCCACTCACGGCAAAGGCACCGTGCAAACGCTGATGGACCTCGGCGAACGCTTGTTCCTGACCCAACGCCAAAACTACGGGGCGTTGAAAGTCACCCTGCAACAGTTTTATCTGCCCGACGGCGAAAGCACCCAACGCGGCGGTGTCGCGGCCGATATCGTGCTGCCTAGTCTGACGCAAAAGATGGATGTCGCCGAAGGCGATCTGAAGTACGCCCTCGAAGAAGACCGCATCAACGGCGCCCGTCACGACATCTATAACCTGGTTCCGAACGATCTGCTCACCGAACTGCGACAAAAGTCCGAGCAACGCGTCAAAGCCGACAAAGAATTCGTCGACCTGATGCGACGCATCGAACTGTTCGTCAAGCAGAAAGAAGAGCAAACCGTTCCGCTGGAAGAAACGGCGTTCATGCAGCGACGCGATGAACTCGATGCCCAGAAGGAAGAGGAAAAGGAAGAAATCGAACAGGAGACGGACAAACAAGTCTTCCGCGATACCTTCTACAACCGCGAAGTCATCAACATTGCTGGTGACTACATCGAAGGCCTCCGCCGAGAAAAGTTGGTCCGCAACTAAGTGCGGATGTGGGGTAAGCATCTTGTTCGCCACCGACGCCGGCTCCGCCGGCGAACGGTCGAAGCGTGAGCCTGACCCCTTTTCCGCGGCACCCTCAACCTAAAAGTTGACGGAGCACTACGGGCCGGTTTTCAATAATTCCATCGGATTGATCCGGGTCCAGCGATCGATCCGTTCGGCGTCGATTCCCAATCGGCTGGCGAGCATCTCGGCCATCTGCGGCATGGTGGTCGCACAGCCGGCGAAGTGCTGATGGCCTTCGGCCCAAGCGGCCAAGTGCTGGTCGACTTCGACCATCTGGCCGGCCAGTCGATAGAAGCCCGGTCCCAGTCCGGCGGCGCCGATCGCGTCGGTCACGATCACGATGTTTTGTTCCGGAACGCACTTCAAATAGTTTCCCAACGCAAACCAGGGCACGTGATGTCCATCGGCGATGAAGGAGATTTTGAGGTGGTCGGAGAGCGAGAGCACGCGTTGGACAATGTTGTCATGGCGATGCATCTGTCCCGGGCATCCATTGCCCAGGTGCGTGAACATCGACAAGCCGGCATCGATCGCCTGGCGCAACTGAGCGATCGACGCGTCACTGTGCCCGGCGGCAACGACGATTGACTGATCGCACAGCCAGCGGGTGACTTCGACGCTGCCGTGCATTTCCGGGGCCAGCGTGAGCAACCGCACGCGACCACCGCCCGCCTCGACCAACTGTTCAGCCAATTCGATCGTTGGCTCGCGAACACAGTCTGCCGGATGGGCACCCACAAATCCCGGTTCGGGACTGATGAAGGGGCCTTCGACATGGATGCCCGCGACGATCTCGGCGATTTCGGCATGCGACTGGGCGGCATCGGCCACGCGTCGGATCCGACGGACCATGGCATCGATCTGGTCGGTGATGATCGTCGGCAGAAACGAGGTGACCCCGTCGCTGCGCATCTGCCGGCAAGCCGTCAGGATGGCCTCGTCGGTCAAGTCATCGCTGTTGAAGTCGACGCCGTAATAGCCATTGACCTGCAAATCAACAAAACCGCTCATTCGACTCGCTCCAGCGTTGCTTTGACGTCCTCGGGAATCTTGCTCGCCGCGGCGTCGTCGATGATCAACGTCGTCCCCGAGTGGTTCCTCAGGATGCTGGCGGGGACATCGG
>NZ_JBFHKV010001408.1:0-1804 GCF_041595215.1 Stieleria sp.
CCGGGGCGAACTCGTCGTGTCATCAGTTGATGCCCAGCGCGTTAAAGTTGCCCTCCGGATAGACTTGCTCGACGTAGGCCGCGGCTGGACGGCGTAGAACGCGATCCCCGACCACCTCTTCATCGTGCCGGACCCACAAGTAGTCCCATCCTCGCTTACTGATTCCCGAGATCGCGCCAACGGACAACGCCGGTTGGTTGGGCCGCGCGGCGAAGTGATAGGTGATGTCGACCCAATTCTGTTCGTCTTCGCCACCGTCAGCTCCGAGAAACAGAGCTTCGCCGGGTGCGAAAATGGACCAGTCGGTCGAGTTCGTGCGACCGGTCATTGACACAACGGCCAACAGATAGGCGGTCGAAACCCACTCGAACTTCTTCCGCACCGAGAACTCGAATGCCGGCACGGTCACATCGACGCCTTCCACACCGGAATCGCTGACCCCGATCGCACCCTGGTAAATCGGAGCAATCTTGCCCGGCGCCGGATAGATCCCACGGGTGCCGAGCGATTGATTGAGGTGCGTGGTTGCTCCGGTCGTGTTGAACGATACCGGATCGAGTTTGGTCTTGTTGATGGTGACGCTGACCAACGCGTGTTTGGCGTTGATAAACTCGGCGTCGATCTGTAGGTACGGAATCAGGTCCGGGAAGTTGGCTTTGTAATAGCCGTAGGCGGCGCTGGCAGCCGCCGCCGGATCGACTGCGCCACCGTTGGTCGCAACATAGGCGACGAAGTCCGAATGCGATTTTCCTCGCGATGCCTTCTCGGAGAGCGCCGCGGTCTCGAAGTTGTATCCGCCGGCCGAAAAGCTCATCAGCTAAACACCAAGCCTCCGGACTTCGATCGCTCGACCAGCCGACGCGTATTATCCGCGGTCGCGATGATCGCCCGTTTCATGTCCTCCGTGATGCCATCACCGGACGAAGCGGGAAGCTGCAAACGCGACGTGGCACCGCTGAGTGCCAAATCGAATTCGCTGAGCGACTGACGGACTGAGGCGAAGGTTTCGTTGATGGCAACAACATCCAGGGCCGGTTCATCAGCTTCAGGCTCCATTACTGCTATTGCCTCGACGACAGGTTTATCTTCCTCCGGAATTTTCAGCTGCGGCGCCGCGATTACCTCCTCGTCCAACGGCTCGATGGGATCGAGCTTCAGGGGCTCCAGCTTTCTCGCACTACTGCCGAGCCCCAATCCACGGGAATCGAAGTTGCCTGCCGACTCGACTTGCGCCGTGTTGTCGGGACCGTCTGCAAATCGATCCATTGATGCCTGAGCATCTGGATCGATCCCGAGTTTTAGATCCTTGGGGTTCGGAGGTTGCAGTTCGGGATCATCGATTCCAGGAAGGTCGACCGTGGGAATATCGACGTCATCGGGATTGATCGGTTCCGGCAACGCAGGCGGTTTCGGCGGCTGGGCAATGCCAGGTGGGGAACCAGGTTCAGTGTGGTCGGATGGTGCGGTCGCATTGTTCGCCCGATCAATAGCGGCCTCGAAGTCGGCTTGAGCTGCGGCAACCTTTTCGTCTCGTTCGCGCTGGCGATCGCCCAACTCATTCGTACGTGCTGCCTCACGAGCCGCTTTGGACTCCGCGCGCATTTGGTCGAGGGTGGATTGGACGCCGGCCGTAGTGTCGTCGATCAGTTGCTGTCGTCGATCCTGAGCAGAATCGTTTTCCCGGAACTGTTGCTGTTTCGACTGATCGACGACCGCATTCTTAGCATCGGTCTCCGTGTCAATGGCTTGCATTTCCGCATCGAGATCACGACCTTTACGGGCTTTACGCCGTGCTTCGAGTTGA
>NZ_JBFHKV010001409.1:0-1801 GCF_041595215.1 Stieleria sp.
GGGGAGGATGATCAACCATTGTCGCCCGACGCCGAGCAACAGAAGGTCGAAGCGAATGGATTAAAGTATCTGCACATTCCGGTATCGATGCAGGATATGTCACCCGAGGTAGTCGATCGGTTTCGCGAAAAATTCAGCGAACTGCCCAAGCCGGTCTTCGCACACTGTCAATCCGGAAAGCGGGCAGGCGCGATGGTCATGATGCACATGGCCGCCGAGCAAGGGATGACGGGAGAACAGACGCTCACGCAGGCTAAGAAGATGGGGTTTGAATGCGATCAGCCTCAGTTGGAACAGTTCGTCAAAACCTACGTCGATTCCCGCAGTGCTCGGTGACCCCGCCGCCGCCAGCAACCGTCTTTTCTCATGACCGAGGCCGATAATGGATTCGCTTCTATTCGCCCTGATTCTGGCGGTGCTTGTTGGGATCACGCTCGGCATCTTTGGGGCGGGCGGTTCGATTTTGACACTCCCTGTCTTAACGTTCGTGCTCGGCGTCCCGGTCGGGCAAGCTGTGGTGATGTCGATGGTCGTGGTGGGAGGATCCAGTTTGCCGGCGGCAGCACGCTATTGGCAACAAGGCAGTTTTCATACGCGAGCGGCGATCTTGTTATCGGTCACAGGAGCGCCAGGAGCCTATCTCGGTTCGTTCCTTACTGAACTGGTTTCCGAGCGAACGCTGTTGCTGATCTTCGCCGCGATCATGCTGGCGGCTGGGGGCGCAATGGTGCGGGGGCGAGCCGAACAATCGCATCGCGACCGTCGTTGCCGCGTCTGGCCTTGTTTGTTGATTGGGGCGGCCGTCGGAGTACTGACTGGCTTTCTCGGTGTGGGCGGCGGTTTTCTGATCGTGCCGGCATTGGTGCTGTTCGCTGGCATCGACGCAAAACGCGCCGTCGGAACGTCGCTGGCAATCATCACGTTAAACACGCTGGCGGGACTCGCCGGGCAATTGCGTTCGATAAGCATCGACTGGGGGATCACCCTCGCCTTTCTTGGACTCGCGTTTCTCGGCATGCTGGTTGGGGTGGTTCTTGGCGAGCGGCTGCCAGCCGACCGAATCCGCACCGCATTTGGTTGGTTCGTCATCCTGCTGGCAGTGGTCATTGGTGGGCTCGCGATAAGCAAAGGGCCCGAGGACGACCCGGCGTCCGTGGCGATCAAGCGAGCGCTACAGCCAAGCTTTTACTCCGGCGAAGGCTTCGCGATACACCACAACGCCTCGTCGGTGCGAATCAGGATGTCGTTGCCGGCCACAACGACCGAAGCGTTCGTCTTTTCGTCAAGCGAATTCGTCGCGAGTTGCTTGAATTCTTTAGGATCGGGTTTGAAAACCGTCGTCGTGCCAGACTTGGTCAGCAGGAACATGCGGCCGTCACCGGTTTGCGTAATGCTGGACCACGTGCCTCCGCCATCGGTGCGTTTCTTCCAAAGCTCTTCTCCCGTTTGAACATCGAAACAACTCAGCACGCCATTCATGTTGCAGATGTAGATCGATCCGTTGTCGGCAACCCCGGTCCCCAACCAGCCTTGATCTTTGGATTTATGCCAGATCCGGTGCGTCGATGTCACGTCGCCACGACCGCCCGCCCGGACCGCCAGCGATGCGCCGCCATAGCCTCCCAAGGCGACGACCACGCCGTCGGATTCCATCGGCGAGGCGTACGCCAAAGGTCCCGTCCCGCCACAAGTCCAAAGTTGCTCGCCGGTCGATGGATCAAAGGCACTGACGCGGCGCGACAACGCGGCAACCAATTCGAAGTGACCATCGACCTCAACCAAGATCGGCGTGTTCCAGGCA
>NZ_JBFHKV010001410.1:0-1797 GCF_041595215.1 Stieleria sp.
GTTCCACCTGGTGCATTCGCTGCAAGAGAGTAAGGCCATCAACGGGATCAAAGGCGGGGCGATCATCATCTCGGCCAGCGGCATGTGCACGGCCGGTCGCATCAAGCACCACCTGATCAACAACATTTATCGCCCCGAGTGCACGGTCTTGTTCGTCGGCTATCAATCACCAGGAACGCTGGGGCAAATCATTTCCAGCGGTGCCAAGGAAGTCCGGATCCACGGCAAGTCGTACAAGGTGCGGGCGGACATTCGCAAGCTGGGCAATTATTCGGCCCACGCCGATCAAGGCGAGTTGTTGGACTGGATCCAAAAGCGTTGTCCGATCACCGGCGGTTTGTTCCTCAATCATGGCGAAGACGATTCACGCCAGGAGCTGCGCGACCTGCTGGTACAGCGAGGCTTGGACGGCGACCGGATCTACATGCCGCAGTTCGATGAATCGTTCGAATTGAGTGCCGGCACCAAGCCGCTTTCCAAGGGGGCGCCCAAGCCGCGTCTAGACGTCGCCCATGTGGCCCACGATTGGCACAACGACTACGCCGAGTTCATGCTCGGATTGACCACAACGATTGAAAAGTCGAGTGAAGACCAACGGTATCAGTTACTCAAACGGCTGAAAGAAACACTCGGCGAGGCTTGAGAACACTTGGGAAGACCGGATAGGCTCGCGTTCCGCCGCTCAGTTGAGCGTTGTTTCCTCTAAATAGGGCCCGTAGGCTCGCGCCAAACGGCTGATCATCGTTTGACATCAGCCGGTTCGCGCCAGCGTCCGGGCCTCTTGATTGGTGTCAACTTGGCGGCAGGGCGCGAGAGGTCGGGTGTCCGTGTGAAAACACGTCAAACGACCGCAGGGCGTGTCACGACTTTCAGTCCTCGTCGAAATAAATTAAAAAACCGGCCTCCAAACGCCTGCGAACCGTCCATCGGCCAACCTTCCCCCCCATCGAGAACCGTTTTGAACGTCAGCGACTTCCTGGAACGACACTACCGTCACTTCAATGCCCGCGAAACCTTGGCCGCGGCACGGTCGTATAAGGACCTGATCGAGCAGCGTGGCGGCCGGATGATGGTCACGCTCGCCGGCGCGATGAGCACGGGCGAGCTGGGATTGTCGCTGGCCGAAATGATCCGCCAGGGCAAGGTGCACGCGATCACATCGACGGCCGCTAATTTAGAAGAAGACATCTTCAATCTGGTCGCACATGACGAGTACCGGGTGATCGAAAACTGGCGGGGATTGTCCGAGAGCGATGAAGAGGCGCTGTTGGAAGAGGGCTTCAATCGTGTCACCGATACCTGCATCCCTGAAACCGTGATGCGTCACATCGAAGGTCGGTTGACCAAGCTCTGGCAGCACGCCGCCGATTCGAACCAGCCCCGCACGCCGGCGGAGTTCATGTTTGAATTGCTGGACGACCCAGAGTTGCCACAACACTTTCAAGTCCCGCGCGAAAACAGCTGGGTCGCGGCGGCCAAAGACGCCGGCATCCCCGTTTTTGTTCCGGGCGTTGAGGACAGCACGCTGGGCAATATCTTCACCGCCCGTGTCATCGATGGCACCGTCGCCGGGCACCATGCGATGAAGCCGGGCACCGCGCAGCTGGAAAAATTGGCCGCGTGGTATCGCGAAAGTTCCCAGCAACACCCCATCGGTTTCTTTCAAATCGGCGGCGGGATTGCCGGTGATTTCTCGATCTGTGTGGTCCCGATGATGCGGCAAGACCTGAAAGAGGACGTGCCGCTGTGGAGTTATTTCTGCCAGATCAGCGATGCCGAGACCAGTTATGGCGGGTA
>NZ_JBFHKV010001411.1:0-1795 GCF_041595215.1 Stieleria sp.
GCAGGGCGCCACGCTGTTCTTTGGAAAAACCGAACTCTCCTGTGTCCGCTGTCACAAAGTCGATCGCGCCGGCGGTGAGGTAGGCCCCAATCTAACCGTGATCGGGAAAGAGCGTGACGCCCGCTACCTGCTCGAATCGATTTGTCTGCCCGATGCGAAGATCGCCAAGGGATTCGAAACGGCAGTCATCGTAGATATTGACGGTCGTGTCCACAGCGGCATTGTGAAATCCGAAACCGACGAGGTCGTCGAACTGATCCTTGCCGACGGCAGCCAACAACGGATCTTGCAAGATGACATCGAAGTGCGGCGGAAAGGCAACTCATCGATGCCCGCCGACCTGACCAAACACATGACACCGAGAGAATTGCGTGACCTGGTCGCGTACCTGGCCAGCTTGCAAGTCGATCCGAGAGCGGCCACGGACGTGGAGTGAAACGTCGCCGGTGGTGTGTCACCACCAACGGTCCATGAGCGAGATGATTTGCTTCAGCACAACACTGCGAAGCGAAGACACGCCGAGATGCCCGGGCGCTGGCGCGAACCGGCTGATGTCAATTGATAATCAGCCGTTTGGCGCGAGCCTACGGGCCTCAACCTCTTCCTTCGTCGATTCGTCGACCAGGCGAATGACTTCGATCCGAGAGTTGGCTTCGGCGATCATCAGGTAACGATCGTCGGGGCTGAACTCGACTCCCACGACACGCTCTTTCCGTGGCTGCAAGGCGATCAATTCCAATCCGCTGTGCGTGTCCCAAATCCGGATGACCCGATCGGATCCGACCGTCACGATCCGGTCCCCCGTGATCGAAGCCGTCACGCGGGTCACGGGACTGCTGCTGACCAGCAACCGCTGACCCAGCTGGGGTGATTGCGAATCCGCGACGACGTCCGGCAACGGAGCGTCCAATGGATGTGCGAGGTGGCCGGCCGTCGCCGGAGAGGTCAAATCGTCTTCCGGCATCTCACCGGGATTCCAGATCGCACAACTGCCGTCGTCACCGACGGTCGCCACCTGGTTTCGATCGGCGAGCCAAACCAGGTCATTGACCGAACTGGGATGCGCCTTCCAGACTTGCACCGGTGTGTCCGCCCACTGCCATTGGCCGTCAGCCGATCGCAAGACCGTCGCATAGAAAACACGTCCAGCCCGGGTGCATCCGAAGATTCGATCGCCCGACGGAGCCACCTTCAGTCGGGAAATGCCTCCCAGCCGTGGCAACACCAGTTCCTGCGGGGGCGCATCGGTGGTCAAGTCATACAGCAACAGACGCTCTTCGCGAACCGTTGTGTTCCCGTTCGGATTCGCTTCGGCGGCTTCTTTGGAAAGCTTGACGTCTTGAGCAATGGACGCAACGAGATGTTGCGAATCGATCAGGCTGACGGCGGTCAACTGGGCGCGTCGCTGCACATCGATCGATCGTTGGGTGACCAAGTCGGTTTTCCCGGATTCAAACACCGAGATTGTGCTTCGCGTATGGACGACGAATCGGGGTGGCCCCCACCCTGTCCGCCGAACATCGCCATGAAGCTGCATGCTGCCGATTCCGCGCGCCGCCCGGACACGTCGCAGTTCAACGTCCAACGCGTGTTTGCTCAGCGAGAAGGACTTATAGAACAGGCTCCGGTGACGTCTTGCCCCGGCGATCGCGACGGCAATTTGTCGTGGCGAAACCCAAGCGGCATCCACCAAGATGCGGTCGGAAACATTCAGCGTTTCGATCGCGTCGTGGCCGTCGTTGGACCACAACAGCACCTTGCCATCTTCGCTGGCGGTGACAAGAAACGGTTGACA
>NZ_JBFHKV010001412.1:0-1790 GCF_041595215.1 Stieleria sp.
CCACGATTGCCGCCGGCATGTTCATTTCGACCAACTTCCGAACGTCGTCGTAGGTCGTCACGCCTCCGCTGGCAACCAAGGGGATATCCGTCGCGTCCGCCATGTCACGCAGTCCGTCAAAGTTAGGGCCGCTCATCATTCCGTCGCGGGCGATGTCGGTGTAAATGATCGCTGCGATGTTGGCCGTTCGCTGTCGCAGGTCTTGGGCCAATTCGATCGCCGGTGTGGAACTGGTTTCCAGCCATCCGTCGGTCGCCACCATGCCGTCCCGTGCGTCGATGCCCGCCGCCAACTTGCCGGGGAACGCATCGCACATCGAGGCAAACCATTCGGGTTGCTTCAGCGCGGCCGATCCGACCACCAGACGTGCCAGACCCAAGTCGAGCAAGGCTTCGATCGCAGCTTGATCGCGCACACCGCCTCCCATCTGGCAGGGCAGTCCGGTCGCGGCAACGATCCGCGCGACCGCGTCGCGATTGGCCGTCGGGTCGTCGCCCCGGGCGGCATCCAAATCCACCAGGTGCAATCGTTTCGCCCCGGCTTGCTGCCACTGGACGGCGAACTCCACCGGGTCGTCGCCGAAGACTGTTTTTCGGTCATAGTCGCCTTGCCGCAAACGGACCGGTTTTCCATGACGCAGATCGATTGCGGGCCAGATTTCCATGGTGATGTGGGACTCTCGTGTGAGTTAGGGCTTCAGTGGAACAGGCGGCGTGATGCCGACGACCAAGCGGTCGGCGTCGGCCGCTTGCAACGATACCGCACAGGCAGGTAGACTGACCAGCACAGAGCACAAACGATTGTGCAAGTGGCTCCCACGCGTCGAAGTCACAACCAGACCGCCGAAACGGCTTTCGTGCTGCCGCCACGTTTCATGTCGGGTTCGCGCTGCTATCGGTGGGGATTGTTTTCGATGGTTAGCCCAGTGAAAGTGCTGGAGTGCTCTGTCAAGATTGCACCTTGGGGTTGAGTCATGAAACCACCGAATCATCGCACGCCCGACACGCCGCAGGGTTCCGGCTCTGCGACGCTGGGCCATCCCGTGACGCTCAAAAACGTCGCCGACCGCGCCGGTGTCAGTGTTTCAACCGCCTCACGCGCGCTCAATGGCCAAGCCCGCAAGTATCGCATCAGCCCCACGACGGAGAAAGCGGTTCGCAAGGTCGCCGCGGACCTGGGGTTCCAAGCCAGTCAGGTCGCCCGCTCGCTCCGGCTCAAACGAAGCGGCTTGATCGGGGTGATCGTGCCGGATATCTCCAACCCATTTTTTGCCTCCATCGCCCGCGAAGTTTCATTGGGCGTCGAAGCGTATGGGTTCTCGGTCTTGCTTGGCGACAGCCGCGAAGAGACGCAGATCGAACAGCGATTGGTCGAACAGTTGCGTGCCAAACAGGTCGAAGCCTTGTTGGTGTGCCCGGTCGGTGTGGTTCCGGATCATCTGGTCACTCTCGATCGGTCGGGATTGCCGGTCGTGGTCGCCGACCGTGTGTTTGACGGAATTGAATTGCCGAGTGTGACGTCGGACAATCGGACTGCGGCGCGAGCGGTGGCGGAAGTGTTGATCGAGCAGGGCCATCGCAAGATCGGTGTCCTGTCGGGCGTTCGTGACAGTTTGCCCGCCAAGACCCGTCTGCAAGGCTTGAACGATGCAGCCCAGCACGCGGGGTTCAACCTCGATCCCTCGTATCTGGCGGGAAACGCGTTCACCGAGCAATCCGGCTACGACGCGACGCTCGAATTGTTGGATCGACATCCCGAGATGACCGCGATCTTTGCGATGTGCACGCCGG
>NZ_JBFHKV010001413.1:0-1779 GCF_041595215.1 Stieleria sp.
GCTGATGCGAGCGGTCGACAAATTCGAACACGCCCGCGGATACAAATTCAGCACCTACGCGACGTGGTGGATTCGACAAGCGATCACCCGCGCCATCGCCGACCAAAGCCGAACGATTCGTGTGCCCGTTCACATGATCGACACGATGAACAAGATCCGCCAAATCACCCGCGATCTGGTTCAAGAAAACGGACGCGAACCGACGGCCGAAGAAGTTTGTGCCCGCAGCGGCCTGAGCTTGGACGACACCCGCGTGATCTTGAAGATGAGCCGTCAACCGCTGTCGTTGGACCAACCCGTCGGCGACCACGAGGACAGCGTCTTCGGCGAGTTCTTGCAAGATCACCGCGACGACGATCCGTTGCTGGAAACCAATCGCCAAGCCTTGAAGGCTCAGATCGATCTGGCCATGGAAACCCTGAACTATCGCGAACGAGAAATCTTGCGCCTGCGTTACGGCCTGGCCGACGGCTACACCTACACGCTCGAAGAAGTCGGACGGATCTTTCAAGTCACCCGCGAACGTGTCCGCCAAATCGAAAGCAAGGCGGTTCGCAAACTGCAACAACCGTATCGCGCTCGATCCTTGGCCAGCTTCCTCGACGGAGCCGACTTGGCACTGATCGAAGGCGGCGAACCGGTTTAAGACGTCGCTCCGACCGAGTGACGGCCTTAGGCACGACTGACTCTACTTGCGGCGAAACGCTCTGGCCAACGCCGAAACCGTGATCAATGCTGGGACGATTAGAATCGCCGGAAAGATCAACTTGGGCTGGGCGGCGAGCACCACCAGCGCGATCACACCGATCACCGGCGCACTTGCCGGTAACCACTTGGCCGGTCGCTTCAGCGAAGGCCATGCCAACCACAACGCCCCCATCACCAACCCGATGCGTCCGCACGCCGCAGCCACAAACTCCCCGGTGCTGCCGGACCCGAACCACCACGCCAACAACGACGCGATCAGCATGATGATCGCCAGCACCAACGCCATCAGACGGCGCTCACTCGGCGGCGATTTCGGTTCAGACGATCGTTCAATTCGAGCCATCGGTGTCCAATTCGTGTTCAAGTTCTGAATCCATCGGCGCCCGGCCGGCGTCAGCGACGGGCAACCAACGACGCCACGCCAACAGTAGCACACCGACGACTGCGTAGCCCGCGGCAAACTCGAACACCTTGGACCGACTTTCCGGCCCCAGCACGATCGTTTCCCAGTGCTCCGGACCCAGCGGCAGAAATAGCCGACTGCCTTCCAGCGGTGAATGCATCAGGCCGAACAGCGTGAACACGGCACAGACCAGAAACACGATTCCCGCCGTCCGCAAATTGCGATCGATCGACGCCGCCAACCCCCAGGCCCACAACAAGCTGGTCAAGATAAACCCGCTGCCCAACATCGAAATGGTCGCAAAACTTTCTTGAAACACGGGACTGAGATCGGACACCGAGATGCCCGCCTCACGCAAGGCCTGATCCCCCAATATCTGCCCGCTGAAATTCAAGATCAACGCGGCCAGCGCCGGTAAACACGCGATCGCCACCGCCGCGTAGTGCCGCTTGGGTGTCGCCGAAAAACTTTGCGCGGTGATTTCCAAGCCGATGAAGACCAGGATCGGCAACACCGCCGGTTTGGGAATGATGTCGTTGAGGAACGTGAAGTACCCGATCAGTCCCGCCGACCCGATCACCAACGCGGTTCCCAGCGTGTATCCCGCCCGGCCTCCCATCGCTTTGTAAGCGGGGTGGCCGATGTAGGGCGTCGTCTGAATCACCCCA
>NZ_JBFHKV010001414.1:0-1773 GCF_041595215.1 Stieleria sp.
AGCGGAGACCGCCGTCTGGCGTCGGCAGCTACGCAACATGAGCCGGTCATCGACCTCTCGTCGCTAAAGGCTTGGATCCCACTCCGTGAGAAGTCGATCCACCACCCCTTCGTGTCCGAGGCTATCTTGCTCTGCCTCGGCACGGACAGTCGATTCCGTTTCCCAAAACTCCGCCCGCGCCGATGGCGACGTGTGATCGCTGCCCAACGATTGAGACGACATCACATCGGGACTGCCGCTCGGCGGATGGACGGTTGCGGGCGTCGTCTCCTGGATGAAGGGAGCCCCATGATAAATGAGTACGATGTTGGGAGTTTGAATCGGACCGGTCGTGATGCAAGCACAGATGGGGCGATTACGCAAACCAGAGTTATGACGCCCATTCCACTCTCCCGAAAGCGGGATCAATTCGCCGTAGTGACTCGGTTGGCCGTACTGGACGTAGCGGTCTGCGGCTCCACCGGACAATGAACCTTTCAAGTGAAACAGGGACGCATCGGGCTGGTACAACCCGATCTTGTCGATTCCCGTTTTGTACCAATCGCCGACCAGGGGCTGCCAATCGGAACTCGCAGGGCCGAAGGCGAAATAGTGGTCGGCGGCGCCACCGGAGAGATCGTTCTTGAGATGGAACTGAGAGCCGTCTTGCTGGAACAATCCGATGGTATCGATGGCATCGCCGTCCCAATCGCCGGCGAGTGGTTTCCAGCCCGTTGCACCACTGGGGCCGAATGAGAAAAAGTGGTCCGCCGCACCGCCGCGCAACGAATCAATCAAATGAAAGCGTGACTCGCCCGGCTGATAAAGACCCACGGTGTCCACGCCGTCACCATCCCAATCGCCCGAAAGCGGGATCCAACCCGCGTTGCCGGCTGGACCGAAGGCGAAGACGTGATCCGCATCCCCTGGGGCGACCGAGTTCTTCAGATGGAACACTCCGGTCCGGCTGTGATACAAACCGACGGTATCGAACCCATCGCCATCCCAATCACCCGTGACGGGCAACCATTCGTTAGAACGACCGGGGCCGAATGTCGTCGAGCGATCAATGCTATCGTCATATTTGGACCCCTTCAATTCGAACGTCGACCAGACCTGATGGAACAGCCCGATCGAATCTTCCGCCCCGTCTGATCCGACGTCCCCGCTGATCATGAAAGAGGTCAGCGGTTCACTGGAATCGTTTGATCCGATCGTGACCGTCCCGCGTTTCGCCCCGACCTGATTGGTCAGCATTTCGATCTTCAGCGATAAAAAATGACCGGGGCGAACGACCTGGGTCACGTTGATGCCCGGCCATGCGGAATCGTCATGCACCACGCGGAATTCATCGGGCACTTCGACATCGCCGAGCACCAGATCGCTGTCGCCGGAATTGTAGATTTCAAATTCGCGGACCGGGCGATCGTCTCCACGTTCCATCCAACCAAAATACATTCCCGTCGGCACAGCGGAATCGTTTCCTTCCGCTCCCACATCTTGGCCTTTAAACGCCACCAAGATTTCTGGCTCGGCCACCGTCGCGACCGGCAGGCTTTCCGCCTCGAAATCATTCGCGACAAAAAAATCGGTTTCCGGGACAGCCTGCGACATCTCGCTGACCGGCAAGATCGATGCCGCCAGCAACGCTCTTCTTTCGAGTGACTCGACACCTAATTTGCGACAGGGATTGCTGATCAACAGATTGTTCTTGGGAATTCATGAATGCGATTCATTATGAACACGCGACTCTGGCGTGCATCTTCCCCGGACGGCCGAGAGAATGGACAAAAC
>NZ_JBFHKV010001415.1:0-1767 GCF_041595215.1 Stieleria sp.
GATCGATGTCTTGATCAACAAGGCCGACATGGCCGCCGCGGCCGATCAATTCGAACAGCTTGCCGAACAAGATCCCGACAACCCCGACTACTTGCTTCGATGGGGACAGACCCTGCTGGAAGACGACACGCGGCCACTCGCGGCGCGACGAATCGCCGCCGCCGCGGTGTGGCAACGGCTGGCGGATCGCCGCAAGGATGACGCCGTCACGCTGTCCCAGATCGCCGATCGCATGCGTGCAATCGATCGCAAAGAAGACGCCATTGGGCTGTACGAGCAAGCCATCAAAGTGGAACCCGATTCACCACAGTATCGAGAGTACCTGGGTGAATACCTTTATCGGTTGGGCCGAAAAGACGAAGCGATCGAGACCTGGAATTCGATCGCCGAGGGTGATCGACGCGGTCGAGACTCACTGGTCCGCCTCGCCGAAATCTTCGCCACCTTCAAAGAAGACGAACGGTCCCTGACGGCTTGGCGAGAGGCATCGGAACTGGATCTGACGTTTCCCCAAGAATTGCGGTTCGCGCAAAAACTGCGCGACGCCAAACAATTCGACGAAGCGATCTCTCGGCTCGATGCGGCGGCGAACATCGCCGAGACGCCCGACGAGCAGGAACAGCTGCTGAAAGATCGGATCGCGACGTTTCAGCAAGCCGGAACCCTGGATCAACAAATCGCACTGCGACAAGCCGCCGAGCCGACCGTCGAAAACTTGCGAACCCTGGCCATGATGCATGCCGCAGCGAGCCAATTGGCCGATGCCGAGGCGGCGATCCGCGGCGCGATCGAACAACAACCCGATGACCCGAACGTGTTGTTGGTCGCCGCGGAAATCTCCGAACGCCAGAATCGTTTCGCCGATGCCGCGGCAACCTTCCAAAAACTGGCTCGCGTCGACGTTCGCTTTCAGACCAATTATCTGCAACGCGTCGCGGATCTACAGATGCGGTTGGGCCAAGTCGACCAAGCGATGCAGACCTGTGACGCGTTGATCGACGCCAATCCGGCAAGCCCGGAATCGTACCAGTTTCTGGCGCGGCTGGCCTTGCGAGCCGGACGCGACGACCAGGCTTTCACGGCGCTGCGGCGTGCGATGAACGTCGCACCGCGTGACAACGGCCCCCGCCGCATGCTCGCCTCGGCCTTCGCGGACCGCTACCGCACCGAAGAAGCGGTTGAGCTGTATTGGCAAGCGATGCGTTATGAATCCGAAGCGGACGCCCGAATCGCGTTGGTCAAACGATTGGCACCACTCTACGACCGCCAGAACGAGATGGACGCGTTGATCGAGCGGATCGACCAAATGGTACGCGACGACGTCGACGAGCGTACGGTCCAACTGATGGTCGCGGCGGGGCACGAAGCGGTTCAGGATTTCGGAGCCGCGCGACAAGCCATCGATCGCCTGCTGGCCGCCCAGCCGCGTGATGTCTCGCTTCTTGAAACGATGGTCCGCTTGAGTGACGCGGCCGACGAGGTCGTGGTGGCCGCCGAATTCCAAGAACGCGTCGTCGCGATCGCCGACACCCCCGAGAACCGTTTCAAACTGGTTCAACTGCAGCTTGACGCCGGCATGATCGACATCAAGTCGGCGCTCAGCGACCGAATCTCCCTGGCCGCCGATCCGACCCGGTTGGGATCGATGATCCGCTCGGCGGTTCGTCGAAGTGATCGGTCGACGGCGCTCGCGATCTGCGAAGAAGCCGTCCGCCGGGATCCCGGTTTGTGGGACGTCAAACTGATGCTCGCGCAGTTGTTGCTGTA
>NZ_JBFHKV010001416.1:0-1763 GCF_041595215.1 Stieleria sp.
AAAGTAATATCGCATCGTGCAATAACCCAGATCAAGGACGCAACAAGCAGTGAAGAAGTGTCGAGTTCAAAACGTGGGTGGGGCTTTCAGCCCGCAACGCTGACACGACAGACGGAAATCCAATCCCACGCGTTTCCCGCGTGCCGCTAGATCAACTCGCGGATCACTTCGCCGTGATCCATCAAAACGTGGGGGCGGCCGGAGCGATCGTGAATCATGCGTCCGGGATCGATCCCCAGCTGGTGATACAGCGTTGCGACGACGTCGGTATAGTCGACCGGACGATCGGTCGCTTCACCGGCAACCTTGTCAGTATTTCCCAGCACGACGCCTCCGGGCATGCCACCGCCGGCCATCATCCCCATCGACAGTCGCGGCCAGTGATCGCGTCCACCTTTGGCGTTGACCTTCGGCGTGCGACCGAACTCGCCCCACGCCAGCACGGTGACATCGTCCAGCATGCCGCGCGACTGCAGATCCGTGATCAAGGCGTGGAACCCGAAATCGAACAGTGGACCGAGTTGTTTCATGCGATCGTTGTTGTCCGAGTGCGTGTCGAAATCACTGAGCGAAATGCTGACGACACGCACACCGGCTTCGACCAACCGCCGCGCCAGCAGAAACTTCAACGCCGCCTCGGGGCCTTCGCTGGTGTAGGACTGTGTTCCGCCGGCGGGCAACTCCGGTGTGTAGTGTGCGATCACGCGAGGATCTTCCTGGTCCAAATCCATCGCTCCGGCGAACGCACCCGACGTCAGGATGGTGTACGCCTGCCTTGTGAAATGATCCATCGCTTCCATTTCACCGGAATCGTCGAGCGCACGATTGAACTGATCCAAACGCTTCAGCAGCGCAAGGCGATCATCGATTCGATCGACCGGCAACTCCTTGATCAACTTGAGTTCTGTTTTGTGGCCATCGCCCAACCGAGCCAACTCGCCTTTCATCCCCTCCTCAAGCTCACGTTGGAATCGATCCGAGATGTCCGGTCGAAACGGTTTGACGCTCGGCCCCAAGAAACCAGGTCGCGCGCTGTTGCGAACCAGTGGCCGGCCCTGCATCAGATCAACAAAATTGGGCACCTGATCTTCCGGTGACCCGAGCAAGTGATTGACCACGCAGCCCAGTGCCGGCCGGCCGGCGATCGATTGCAGCACCGTTTCCTTGTAACCGCTCTGGCATTGAAACGCATGGTGTTTCCCATCCGCGCCGACCAGCGACCGCAGAAAAACGAGCTGATCCGCGATTCCCGCGCAGCGTGGCATTAACTCCGTCAGTCCGATTCCGGGAACCTTCGTCCCGATCGGCGCGAACGGGCTACGCAACTCCGCCGGGGCGTCCGGTTTGGGATCGATCAAATCCATCTGCGGCGGACCACCATCGAGATGAATGATGATGACCGATTTTCGCGACGATCCGCTAGATGATTGTGCGTCCGCAGCGAGCACGTCGGGGAGGGTCAGCCCTGCGATCCCGCTGGCACCGGCGCAAAGAAAACTTCGACGTCGAAAACCGCTGCAGTTGGCAAACGCGTGGCCGGATGTGAATCGGAGCATAACGGGTGTTCCCCCAACGGTGGCACAGGGTCGAGCTCCCGATATCGTATCATGAACGCACCGTCGCTGCGTACTGCAACTCGCTGTGACCCCGTCCGGGCAACGCTGTGAAGCATTTATTCCCTGCGTTTGACGAGGTGTGAGCGGCAGGGCGCAAGCCCTCCGGTCCCTCATCGTTCCCGAAACACCGGAGGGCTCGCGCCCTAC
>NZ_JBFHKV010001417.1:0-1759 GCF_041595215.1 Stieleria sp.
CGGGATCCTGGTCTACAGCCCGTTGATGCACGGCATGCTCGCGGACAAATTCAAATCGGCCGCCGAGGTTCCCGACGGGCGAGCCCGTTCGCGACACTTCACGACCGACCGGCCACTGGCGCGACATGGAGAACCCGGATGCGAATCCGAGACGTTTGCGGCGCTGGATCGGATCCGCGAAATCGCTGCTTCGGTCGGCTGCAGCATGGCAGAGCTCGCCTTGACGTGGACGCTCTCCAAACCCGGCGTGGTCAGCGTGATCGCCGGTGCCCGCAACACCGATCAGCTACGACAGAACGTCGATTTCCTTGAACGCTCACTGTCCGCCGACACAGTCGCCGCCTTGGACGCGGCAACCGATGAACTGAAAGCCGCCCTGGGCAGCAACCCCGACCTGTGGGACGGCGGCGACAATTCGAGGTACCATTAAGTGGCGTAAGCTTCCAGCTTGCGATACCGTGGCACAAGCTTCCAGCTTGCGATACTGTGAGAGCCCCCCGAACGCAAGCTGGAAGCGTACGCCACTTGAGTGATCCAATGAGCACCCGTGCGAACCCTTATCAGTCACCGCCGGAAACTGAATCGCAAGTCCGCGTCGATGGCCAGACGGGTGGGTTTGGAAAGATCTGCTTTTGGGCCGGTCTCGCGTTCACCTCGTTCGGGTTTGTCGCGATGTTCCTTCCAAACCTGCCGCCGCTCGGATTCTTGCTAATCGCGCTGTCGTTTTTCGTCGTCACGTTGATCGGCGGTCGGGGCTACCGCAAGCGCGCGGTCGCCGGCATCACCGTCTGCCTGATCCTCTGCGGCGGCTTTCTGTTTCAAATGCGAGTGATGCACGCTAAACTTGCGGCCGAACGTGCCCGGCAACAAGCAATGGCAGCCGAACAAGCCGCGAGAGTGATCGCGGAATCGAGCCGCTCCGACCAGTCGGATTCGAATGCGGCTCCGTGACAGGGCATGCTCCCTCGGATCGACAGATGGCAGACCTCTAATCATGAACACCGCGATGCAGCGAATTTCAATGGTCGTTAGTTTGCTGGTGTGCCTTTCCGCGGCAAACGGTTTCGCCGCGGACGCCGTTGCGCTGCAGCAGCTGCCCTTTCGCGGGACGGACGGGCGAGTGATCTCGCTGGACGATTCTGCAGTCCACGTGGTTTGTTTCCTGGGGACAGAATGCCCGCTGGCTCGACTGTATGGCCCCCGTCTGCAGCGAATGGCTGATCGGCATGCCGACCGAGGCGTCGCGTTCTTCGGCGTCAACAGCAACGTGCAAGATTCCCCTGCGGAAATCGATGCCTATGCAAAGCAGTACGCGATCGAGTTTCCGATGGTCAAAGATGCCGATCAATCGATCGCCGACGCCTTTGGTGCGACACGCACCCCCGAAGTGTTTGTGGTCGATGCCGGTGGCAAGATCGTTTACCAAGGACGCATCGACGATCAATACGAACCAGGCGTCTCGCGAGCCCGGCCGACGCAGAACGATCTACACGATGCCCTCGAATCCCTGTTGTCGGGCCATCCGATCCCAACGCCCAAGACCACCAGCGTCGGTTGCTTGATTACACGCACCGCGAAACATGCGACGAAGGATTCCCCTTCGGAACCGGTGACCTTCAACGCCGACATCGCATCGATCCTGAACGAACACTGCGTGGAATGTCACCGCGGCGGTGAGATCGCGCCGATGGCCCTGACGGACTACGACGAAGTGGTCGGTTGGGGGCAGATGATTTTGGAAGTCATCGACCAGAAACGC
>NZ_JBFHKV010001418.1:0-1758 GCF_041595215.1 Stieleria sp.
GTCTCGCGAGCCGCGCGAGGGTTGCACCGGCGGGGCGACCAATTCCTGCATCGTCCCGGGCGTGATTCCCAACCGCCGACCGCCCCGCGCCAAGACGTCGTAGACTTTGGCGACGGCACGCGCCTGACCGAATCCGTTGGCCGATGGAATCTCGACCTCGCGATACTCCGGTCGCCCGAGTGCCGCAGGGTTATCGAATTTCAGAAACTTGATGGACTTGGAGACGACCGATTGGGGCCAAATCCCGGCCAACACCATTTTCCACGGCAGCTGATTGAGATTGGCCAAGATGGCCAGCTTTCGAAAGCCCTGGGTGCTGCTGATGTGTTCCGAGTCGATCCAATCGGGAAGTCCGATGTAGAATTCGATCCCCAACGGAGCGGCGATTTCGTCTTGAAAGAATTCGCCCAGTGTCCGCCCGGCGGGATCGACCCGACGAATCAGCTCATTCTGGTACCAGCCCAAAGTCAGCGTGTGATAGCCGTGCCGGGTCCCGGGCTGCCACAACGGTTTTTGACTGGCCGTGATCGCCGCCATTTGGTCATGGTCGGCCAGAATCTGGGGGTTCAGTCTTTGGTTGATGGCCACCAGACCGGCCTGATGGGCCAACAATTGACGCACGGTGATTTTCCGCTTTTCGTCGCATCCAAACTCCGGCCAATACGTTGCCACGGGCGCGTCCAGATCGAACAGCCCCCGGCTGTGGGCGACCGCCATCACGGCCGCCGCCATGCCCTTGGTCACCGAAAACGCCAGCGAAAGCGTTTGCTCGGTCCAACGTGCCCCGGAATGGTGGCATCGTCGCCCACCCCAGAGGTCGACGACTTTCTGGCCCTGGTGGTACACCGTGCAGGCGGCACCACACTCACCCCGCGACACAAAATTGGTTTCAAACTCCGCCCGAACGGGCTCGAACCCCGGCGACACCGACCCGAGGATCGTCGGACGATTTTCGCTCTGCGTGAACATCCTGTCTTCCCCAAACGAATCAGCACACCGAATTAGATCAGAGACGCAACTGTTTTTATCGTAGGGAACCGTCTACCCGCAGGCAATCTCAACATCTAGTCAAAATATCACTAGTCCTTCGCAACGAGATTTATGTACACACCATTAACTGCCGCAAAACCGGGCTAACGGCGGCAATCTCTTCTCTCTTAATCTGGAACGAACGGATGCACCCCTTCCAACTCCTGCCGAGACTACGGCTGATCATCATTTCATTGCTCGCAACCGCACCGTTGCTAGCAAATGCACAAGAAATCGAGCAGGTGGCACGGCTGAGCCTTCCGCCGGTGGAACGTCGGCATCCGGTCGACACGGCCTTGGAGATCGCCGAAGAGAGTCTGCAGCACGTCCGGGCCAACGTCGATGACTACACGGCGATCTTCATCAAGCGTTGCCGGGTCGGCGGAGTGATGCCGCCGCTGCAGTACGCGAGTTTGAAGATTCGCAATCGCAAGCTTGACGGGCAGGACATTGCGGTTCCGTTGAGTGTCTACCTGGATTTCTTGAAGCCCAGTTCGGTCAAGGGTCGCGAGGTGATCTGGGTGGAGAACGCCAACGACGGAAACCTGATCGTGCATCAGGGCGGGTTCGCCAGTTTCTTGACCACGCAGCTTGATCCCGAGGGGATGCTGGCGATGCGCGGACAGCGGTATTCGATCAAGGAGATCGGGATCGAAAACCTGCTGGAAAAATTCGTCGTCACGGCACAGCAGGATCGCTTGCATGGCGAATGCGACGTTCAAATCGAGA
>NZ_JBFHKV010001419.1:0-1755 GCF_041595215.1 Stieleria sp.
ACTCCGGCGCCCTGACCCTCCTCTGCACGCGCCCCAACGCCGACGTCAACGCCTGCGACCTTCACTCGCAGACACCTCTGCACGTCGCCTGCGAGACGGGTCACGCTGGCTGTGTCCTTTCCCTGCGCCGCACACGCCGTCAGACCGGTGTCACGCGGACCCCCGGGAAACCGTAATCAGATACTGTCTCTGGCGCGTCAAACGATTGCATGCAGAACGATCATCAACGCAAACGTCGAATCGGCTACGCCAAGATCTCTCGGATCACGTGGCCTTCGACGTTCGTCAGGCGGCGTTGAATGCCGTTGTGTTCAAACGTCAAACGCTCGTGATCGAGCCCTAACAGATGCAGGATCGTGGCGTTGAAGTCGTACAGCGGATGAACGTCCTGGACCGCTTTCTGTCCCAGTTCATCGGTGACCCCATGGCTGACCCCCGGTTTGACACCCGCACCGGTCATCCAGCAGGTGAAACCGTCGGGGTTGTGATCGCGGCCTTTGGCGCCTTTCTGGAAAAACGGCATGCGACCGAATTCGGTGCACCAAACCACCAACGTGTCTTCCAGTAAACCGCGCGACTTCATGTCTTTGATCAGTGCAGCGGTCGGTTGGTCGAGAATGGCGGCGTGTTTGTCGTATTGTTCTTTCAGTTTATTGTGCCCGTCCCAATTCAGTTCCCCGCCGCTGGCATAAGCACCATTGAACAGTTGGACGAATCGAACGCCGCTTTCGATCAACCGCCTGGCGAGGATACAGTTGCGGGCGAACGCGGCGCGAATCGGGTTCGATTCGTCGTCCGCCCCATAGCTCTTCAAGACGTGGGTCGGTTCGGAATCCAGCGCGGTGATTTCCGGAACGCTCAATTGCATCCGCGCGGCCAGTTCGTAGCTGGCGATCCGGGCTGCCAATTTGTTGTCGGCGGGATGTTGATCCAAATGCCGTGCGTTCATCCGCTGCAGCAACGACCGCGTTGCGTGGTCTTCGTCGCTGGAGACGATCGGTGGACGGAGATGACGAATCGGTTCCTTGGAGCTGAGCGGTGTGCCTTGGAATGCAGCCGGCAGAAACCCCGGTCCCCAGTTGTTGGATCCATTTTGCGGCACACCGCGGGGATCGGGGATGGCCACGTAGGCCGGCAAGTCTTGGTTTTCGCTGCCCAGAGCGTAGCTGGCCCAAGACCCGAGGCTGGGGAAACCGTCGAGCGGCGTTCCGGTGGACAGAAAGTTTTCCGCCGGACCATGCGTGTTACTCTTGCTGGTCAGCGAATGAATGAACGCAATGTCATCGGTCAATTCCGCCAGGTGCGGAATCATGTCGCTGACCCACTTTCCCGTTTCGCCGCGTTGACGAAACTTGTATTGCGGGCGGGCCAGGTTTCCGGCCGGTCCCTGAAACGTCACCACCGGGCCATCCTTGAGCGGCTGACCGTCCAACTTGATCAGTTCCGGTTTGTAGTCCCAGGTTTCCAACTGGCTGACCGCTCCGGCACAAAAAATCACCACCACACGCTTTGCTTTGCCCGGGAAATGACTTTCGCGCGGCGCGAAGGGACGCGCCGGATCGATCGCCGGTTGAGCAGCCAGCAAACGGTCCTGGGAAAGGAGATCGAGCAGAGCGATCGATCCCAGCCCTGTCGCGGAGTGGGTCAGGAACCCGCGGCGGCTAAGGAATTGGCGTCCGATGTTGGAAAGTGGTTTCATCTCGTGGCAAGCATACTACGGAAAAAACAAAAACTCATTGCTGTTGAACATCGCTC
>NZ_JBFHKV010001420.1:0-1754 GCF_041595215.1 Stieleria sp.
ACCACCAGCACCCTGTCGCTGCCGGGCGGTGATTTCCTTTCGTCGGCGATCAACGACACGACGTTGACGATTCCGGTCCTCGATGCGAGTGCGTTTCCCGCGGCACCGTTTACGATCCGCATCCAAGACGAAGAGATGCGCGTCAACACTGTCAACACGATCACCAACGAGTTGACGGTGGACCAGCGGGGTGACAACGGCACGGCGGCCGCACACCACAGGAACTTCAGCGGAGTGCTGAACGTTTCCGATACCCTGTCCGTTCTCGATGCAACACCCTTCCCATCGTTCGGTGGATTCAACATTCGAATCGGCGGCGAAGACTTGCGAGTCACCAGTGTGGTTCCCAACCCCGGTGATTTCGGCGCCCAATTCTCGGTGATTCGCGGAGCCAACGGAACGTCGCCGGCCAATCACGCGTTCGGGGCCGGCGTGGCACGCGTCGACACCACGGTGGCGCTTCCCTACAACGCATCGAATCCCCAGATTCGCGCGGCAATTGCCGCACTGCCC
This sequence comes from Stieleria sp., assembly GCF_041595215.1. NCBI lineage: Bacteria > Pseudomonadati > Planctomycetota > Planctomycetia > Pirellulales > Pirellulaceae > Stieleria > Stieleria sp. The sequence continues at coordinate 514 of NZ_JBFHKV010001420.1, forward strand.
TTCGTCGGTGGGCTGGGGAACGTGGATGTCACCGGCGGCCCGTTGAACGGTCTGGCGGTTTCGAACCCGGTCAGTGTCGAGTTCATCGGCGCACTGGCGGCCAAAGACCTGCCACTGCTGACCGCAGACGATACCGGATTGGTCGGCGACGAGATTCAACAAATCTCGCTCGATCCCCGGGTCAACGACGGCGACTTTGCGATGCGTTTCCTGGGCGCGACGACCGTGCCGGTGGCTTGGAATGCGTCGGCAAGTGACGTCCAAACGGCGCTAGAGAACCTTTCGACGATCGGTCCCGGCAACGTGATCGTCAGCGGAGCGACCCTGGCGGTCGGGCCACTGAGCATCCGATTCACCGGTGATCTGCAGGACAGCAATGTGCCGCTGATCACGGTGCCCGCGGCAACGGAAAACCTGTTGCAAAACGAAATTCAGCAGTTCAACGTCACCGGCGGACCCAACGGCGGTAACTTCACGCTGGAGCTCGCCTCCGGTCCCGTCACGGGCGTCTCGGATCCGATCGCCTGGGATGCCCCCGTGGCCGCCGTTCAGGCGGCGTTGGAAGCGGGCATTCCCGCACTCAACGGCAACATTATCGTGACCGGGACGGGCGCGCTTCCCGGCGGCACGATCAATATCGAGTTCACCGGGGCACTGGCGAGCACCGATATCGCCCAGTTCATTTTCAACAATGCACTGACCGGTGGCACATCGCCGACGATCGTCGTGACGACGGTCCAGACGACCAACGCACCGGCGCCGTCGATCGTCGAGACCCGTGCGGGGCTCAATGTCGATGTGCCGATCGCTCCCGCAACCGATGGCATCTTGAGCGTCCGCGACGCGTTGATCGGACTGCCGACCTTCAACCCGGCCGACGTCATGGCCGCCGGCGTCTTGAATCCGCCAGGAAACGGCGTGCTGTTGAACTTCGTCGGACAGTACGCGGGCGTCGATGTTTCACTGTTGGAAATCGACAACTCGTTGAACTTGCCCTCGACCGCTGCGAGCATCAGCTTGCAAGCCGCTGTCGGATCCGGAGTCGCCGGTAGCTTCATCATGGACGTTTCCGGACTCAATGGATTTGGCGCCAACGCGATCGGATTGGCGTTCTCGCCGCTGGACTTCAACCTCTGGCACCCGACCTCGCTCCGCGCCACCGACGCCGGACACGGGATCAACGAAGCCGAAGATGACACGCGGGTGCCCGGTGACATTAGCGAGGCCTACGGCACGCCGGG
>NZ_JBFHKV010001421.1:0-1752 GCF_041595215.1 Stieleria sp.
CAAACCGCACATCACAAGAACGCCGACCACCTGTTTGAATCTGGCCGCACTCAGGGTCGTTGGGATCATCCGCTACTGCTCAATCTCAAAAGTTTGTTCCGCGTCACGCCAATGTTAACGTCTCGGCGCCCCGGCTACGAGTCAGCGGCGTCAAACCGCCCGAATTCTTTCGTTCTGATTGAGGTGCCTGAATCCCTGAGCCTGATTCTCCTGAGTCTGAATCTCCGTGCGTGGCGCCATGACAAGTGGTATAACACAAGAGCAATGCCTCACTTCTCCATTGGCCTCATGATGCGAATTGTTTGCATTCACTGCGTTCTCGCCCTCATCGTTTCCATCGGAAGCGTCGCCCGTTGTGGCGAAACGACGGGAGATCGATTTGCGTCGCCATCGGATCGTGTGGATCAGTACCTGAGCGAATCTTGGCAGGAAACGGCGACACGCCCTAGCCCGCGAAGCGGCGATGCCGAGTTCTGTCGACGTGCCTGGCTGGACCTTGCCGGCGTCGCCCCGCCGGTTTGGCAACTGCGACGTTTTCTGGCGGACCCGTCGATCGACAAACGGGAACAGTTGATCGAATCGCTGCTGAGCTCGTCTCGGTTTGCGACCCACATGGCCCATCGCTGGAATGAGTTTTTGCTTCCGACGGAAACGTCTGACGACCGCCAGGTTGATGCGGCGGCCCTGCACGCTTGGTTACGAAAACAGTTCCTCAACAACACGCCGTATGATCATTTGGTCGGCGGATTCTTGACCGCCGGCGGGAAGAGTGATCAGGGGCCGGCGATTTTTTACACGTCGCGGAACTTGGAACCGGTGAAACTGGCTGCGGCGACATCCAGATTGTTCATGGGCGTTCAACTGGAATGCGCCCAGTGCCACGACCACCCCTTTGCCCGATGGACGCAAGATGATTTTTGGTCGTTCGCCGCGTTCTTTGCGCAGCTGCAATTGAGCGAGACGAATCTGCGCGGTGGCGGCCAAGCGATCGAAGATCGATCGGGTGCGGAAGTGATGTTCCCCGATTCCGATCGAGTCATGGCGCCGCGATATCCGGGCGCGACTTCGCCACCGGAAGCCGATCCGACAGACTTTCGACGGCGTCAACTGACCATCTGGCTGGCCTCGCGCAACAACCCCTACTTCGCACGCGCCGCGGCCAACCGCGTTTGGGCGCATCTGTTCGGACGTGGGCTTGTCGATCCGGTCGACGCGATGGATTCCAGCAATCCGCCCAGCCATCCCGAATTGCTGCAGTACCTGGCCGACTACCTGGTGGAACACCGCTTTGACTTGCGTGAGCTTTATCGCATGCTGACCCGCACGAAGGCCTATCATCAGACCAGCGCGATCAGCGAAGGCCAGCGGCCACGGGCGGATGCTTTCGCCGCGATGAATGTCAAAACCCTTTCGGCGTCCCAGTACTTCGACAGTCTTCATCAAAACGTGTTGCTTGGGCGGTTCAATGCAGCGGCGGATTCGCCGCAAGCCGAACAAGCGGTTCGTGACGAATTCCTTCGTCGCATGAAAGCCCCCGAGGCTGCGCCGAGTGACTATCCGCACGGCGTCGTTCAGGTGCTGGGCATGATGAACGGCCCGGAGATGCTGGTCGCGACCGCCGAAGAACAAAGCGGTCTGATCGCGTCGATGGAAGCACCGTTCTTTTCGGATTCCGATCGAATTGAAACCCTGTTCCTGGCCTGTCTGTCTCGACCGCCCAGCGAGACCGAACTGCAACAGTTTCTGGCTTAC
>NZ_JBFHKV010001422.1:0-1752 GCF_041595215.1 Stieleria sp.
ATCATTTTGCAAGTCGTAAAACTCATCGCGATCCCAAAGTCCATGGCAGCGAATATATTTCCAGCGTCCACCGATCACGGCGTGCAAGGTCGGCGTGTGGGGATAGTTGCGTTCCCAGTAATACTCGTACAACAGATGTTTTCGAGTCACGTCGTCGGTCGACGTGCCGCAAATCGACTTCCACAGGCTGATACCATCGAGCGCCGCGGGAGGCTCTGCACCGGCGGCTTCCAGCAACGTCGGCGCGATGTCGATATTGCCGATCAGATCGGTGTAGGTTTGGCCCGGCGGGATTCGGCCGGGCGCTTTCATCAACAACGGGACCTTGGCGCTTGCTTCGTAAGCGACGCGTTTGTCGATCAGCCCGTGATCGCCGAATTGAAATCCGTTGTCGCCCATGTAGACGAACACGGTGTTGTCACTGAGACCGGATTGTTGCAGGTACTGGTCCAGGCGACCGACACTGTCATCCACGGCAAGGATCGATTCACAGTAGCGGCGGTAATAGATCGTCGGTGAGAAATCGGCCATGTTGTATCCGAAATCGACCCCGTGCCGACTGTTGCGTTGATTGCGGACCCACATCGGTAGCTTTCCGCTGGCCATCTGCTCGGGAGTCGGAATGCGGATCGGCAACGCTTCGTCGTCATAGCGTCCCCGATGTCGATCCGCGGGCACGAAGTCTGCGTGAACGCCCTTGTGGCTGACGTACAAGAAGAAGGGTTGTTCGGATTGCCTCTGCTCGAGCCAGTCGATGGCATAGTCGGTCAACTCGTCGGTGATGTAGCCCTTTTGTGCCGCGCGTTTTCCATTGACGTTGAAACCGTCGTAGGTCGTTTGGGGAACTTCACGAGTCGTGCCGTGACCATCGGGCCAATAGGTGCCTTGCCCCTTGAACGCGACCCAGTGGTCAAACCCACGCTGCGGGTCATCGATGTCTCCGCCCATGTGCCATTTGCCGATAAAGGCGGTTTGGTAGCCGGCTTTTTGAAGCTGTTGGGGAAAGAACACCAGGCTCGAATCGACCGGGTGATAGTTGTCCACGACGCGGTGGTTGTGCGCGTATTGTCCGGTCAAGATCGACGCGCGACTGGGCGAGCAAAGCGACGTCGTGACGTAGGCATTGGTGAACATTGCACCGGCCGACGCGATCGCATCAATGTGCGGCGTTTCGATGAACGGATGGCCGGCAACGCCCAAGCAGTCATATCGATGGTCGTCACACAGGACAAACACGATGTTGGGAGGCCCCGCGGCGACAGCGTCTTGGGGGAAGAGACGCCACGAGAGTGGTCCGATCGGAAACAAAAACAGCGCGAGGCAGACGAACCGAAGGCGGACAAGACGTTGAGGCATGGAATCGTATCGGGGCCAGGGCGGAAGGACAGAAGTGTCCAAGATAGTCTGCCGGCCCCGGACGTGGTCGCTATGGAGCATTGTTTAGCAGTAAGGCGCCCGTCCAGTACCGCTCAATCGACATCGATGGGCGCCCGTGCGCTGGCGCGAACGGGCTGATGTCAATGGATGATCGGCCGTTTAACGCAAGCCTTCGGGCTGTGCCGTGGTCAAAATCTTGTCGATTTACCGGCATTGGGCTCGCGGTCTGCCGCTAACAAAAAGCACCCCGATTGGAACTAAACCACGGATCACTGCTCGCGAATGTCGGCGGTCAGGATGGCTTTGGCGGTGACGGATTGATCGCCGGCGGTGGTGATCAGGACGGTCACTTTTTGAGGGCCTTCGGCGTCGGTC